>CAJZFF010000476.1 GCA_915069725.1 uncultured Actinomyces sp. | reverse complement strand
CATCCACAGCACGGCTCCGGGCCCACCCATGATGAGTGCCAGTGCGACTCCGACGATGTTTCCGGTCCCCACCCGGCAGGCCAGTCCGACGGCGAAGGCCTGGAAGGAGGTGATGCCGCCGTGGCTCCCGTCGCGTGATCCGACCACCGAGGCGGCGATCGCGTCGGTGTGCCGCACCTGGACGCCCCGGGTCCTGACGGTGAAGAAGATGCCCGCCCCGATGAGGAGCCACATGAGGCCCCAGGAGTAGAGCATGTCGGAGACGGAGGCCAGGACGGCGTCGACCTGGCCCATCCATGAGATGCGCCCCAGAGGTGCCATGAGAATCAGCCCCGCTTCGCCACGTCGTCGGGCTCCCAGATGCCGGGGACCACATCACCGGGCAGGAGGGAGTTGCCGTGGCCCACGAAGGCGGGCTCGGTGATGCCCCGGGCGCGCTGGGACTCGAAGTCCCGCAGGGCTCCGATGACCCAGGGGGCCAGCCGGATGATGACGACGAGGTTGAGCACGCCCAGGAGCCCCAGGGCGATGTCGGACAGGGCCCAAACGACGGGCAGGGTCAGGACGGTGCCGCCGAAGGCGGCAGCGGTCAGGACGATCCCGAAGATCTGCTCGGACCGGCGCTCTCCGCCCAGGAAGTTGACGTTGACCTGCGCGTAGGAGTAGCAGCCCAGCACCGTGGAGAAGACCAGGACGAAGATGAGCACCACCATGGGCCAGGTGGTCCAGGCACCCAGGTGCTCGGCAACGGCCTGCTGGGTGAGGATCGCTCCGACCAGGGAGTCGTCGCCGGGGTGGTAGGTCTTGGTGGTCAGCAGGATGAGCAGGCCGGTGGCCGTGCACACGAGGATCGTGTCGACGAAGACGCCGAAGGACTGGATCAGGCCCTGGCGCACGGGGTGGGCGACGGTCGCGGTGCCGGCGGCATTGGGGACGGTTCCGAGCCCGGCCTCGTTGGAGAACAGCCCGCGGCGCACGCCGTTGAGCAGCGCCGCGAGGATGCCTCCGGCGGTGCCGAACAGGGCCTGGTTGAGACCGAATGCCCCTTCGAAGACGCTCCCCAGGACCTCCGGGAGCCTGCCGATATTGAGGATGATGACCACCACGGCCATGAGCACATAGGCGATCGCCATGATGGGGGCCAGCCACTCCGCGACTCGGGCCACGAGCCGGACCCCTCCCAGGACCACGGGAGCGGTCAGCAGGACGAGAAAGACCCCCACCATCCAGGCCGAGACGCTGGGGACGGTGGCGGTGACGACCTGGGCCAGTGAGTTCGTCTGCACCATGACCACCGTCACGCCGACTGAGACGATGCAGATGGCGGCGAAGATCTTGCCCCACAGGGCCGATCCCAGCCCGTTCTTGATGTAGTAGGCCGGGCCCCCGCGGAAGGTGAAGTCCCGGCCGCGCTCCTTGAAGATCTGGGCGAGCGTGGACTCCACGAAGCTGGTGGCCATGCCGATGAGGGCGACGACCCACATCCAGAGCAGGGCACCGGGGCCGCCTGCCACGATGGCCAGGGCGACTCCGGCGATGTTGCCGATGCCGACGCGCGCGGCCAGCCCCACGGCGAAGGCCTGGAAGGAGGAGATACCGCCCTGCGCACCGGATCGGGACCCGGACAGCGAGTTGACCATGGTGCCGAAGTGGCGCAGCTGGACCAGACGGCTACGTGCGGTCAGGTAGATGCCGGCCAGGATGAGCAGGGCGGTAAGAAGATAGGTGTAGAAGAAGTCGTCGACGGAGTTGAGCAGGTTCTCGATACTGGTGAGGTTCATGCGTCGGCTCCTGTCGAGGCGGCGGGCTGGCTGCTGGCCGGGGTGGCTGCGGGAACGCCGTCGTCGGCGGTGCCGCCCGCCTCGTCCAGGTGGGTCCTCTCGCCGGTCCAGACGTCACCGGGGAGGTCGCCGGGCAGGTAGGGGTTGCCCACACCGCTGAACAGGGGCGTGACTCGTCCCGCCGCGCGCTGGGCGTCCCAGTCCCTGAGTGCCCCCACTCCCCAGCGGGCGAGCCAGATGAGGGCGACCAGGTTGGTCAGGGTCATGATGGCCATGGTGATGTCGACGGTGTTCCACACGACGGTCAGAGAGGCGAGCGCCCCCAGCCCGGTGGAGACCACCGAGACGAGCCGGGGCAGCCAGCGCCACTCGGGCCGCTCGGAGATGAAGGTCATGGAGACCTCGGAGTAGGTGGCCGCGGCGATGATGGAGGAGAAGGCCAGGACGAAGATGACGATGGCCATGGGAATGGCCGTCCAGCTGCCGAGGGTGGCGGCGACGGCGTCGGAGGTCAAGGTGCCCGCGGCCTTGGGGGTCAGCGTGCCGGCCTGGACGAGGGCGGGGCTGTAGACGCCGGAGACCAGGATGATGAAGGCGGTCGCGGTGCACACGATGATGGTGTCGACGAACACGCCGAGGGACTGAATGAGCCCCTGCTGGACGGGGTGGGCCACGGTGGCGGTGGCGGCGGCGAAGGGGGCGGTGCCCTGTCCGGCCTCA
>CAJZFF010000475.1 GCA_915069725.1 uncultured Actinomyces sp. | reverse complement strand
TTGGGCCCGCGGTCCGGGAAACCGGACCGCGGGCCGAGTCCTTTATTGAGGAGGTGGGCCCGAGGCCCGGCCACCGTCAGCTCGTCGAGCCTTTCTCCGCCTTCCGGCGCGCGATCCACCAGTTCTCGAGCATGAGCCTGCCCCAGGGGGTGATGTCGTAGAAGAGCCACCGGTCATCGGGACCGTCCATGGTCCAGAGCCTGTCTGCTCGGATGAGGTCGGTGCCAGTCGGGTCACTGTCGCGGGGGTCAGGCTCATACGTGAACGGATTTCCCAGGAACAGGTCGATCATATTTCGGGAGGCTAGCCAGGCCAGAATCGCGCGAGTCCGTTCGACGGCGGCCTCGGTATCGAGGTTCTCCATGTCTCGCACGGTGTTGTAGGCCTCGATGCCGCTGGTCTCGCACTCCATGCCCATGAAGAGGAGTTCCTCCGTCGCGGGATCCATGTACTGGTCTCCTTCTCTGGGGGACGTGGCGGCTGGGCGTCGGTGCTGATCCTCTCATCTGGTTACTGGTCGCGTGGCCGTGCGGTTCACCGGGGGCCACAGGTGCCGGAGTGCAGGGCTGATCCACAAGGCTGCAAGCCCGCGCTGCGGCCACCTTCGGGCCTCTCTACCGTCGAGTCATGTCTTTCTCACTGTCACGCTCCAGGGCGGACTACGACGCCGCCGTTACACAATTCCCCACATCGGTCCCCGCCAGCTGGGTGGGGGCGGACTCCACCGCCTGCCAGACGGCGCTCACGAATGCCTCTGGGCTCCTGACCGCGTTGGCGACGCGCTATGACACGGCCGCCTCCAAGGTCGGTGTCATCGAGTCACGCAACTCACCGGATGGAACGAGCTGATTATGAGTCCAGTCGCCATGGACGGAGACAGTCCTTACCCCGCCTGGAAGCAGAACCCCCACGCGACGGATCCGCCTTATGCCAACCAGCCGCCCCCGAAACCCAAGACTCCTCCCGCCTCGGCCGCCCCGGAGGATAGCGGTCACAGCTGGACCATATGGAGCGGGGGCCCTGCGGTGGTGGTGTCGGGCGGAACCGTCTCCGTGAACACGAGTGATCTCGACTCCCTGGCCAGCAGCCTCAACTCGGCGGCAGGCTCCTTGGATGACGCGCGAACCCTCATTGCCAACGTGGTCACTGAAGTGAATGAGGCCCCGCCTCCGCCGGTATCCCCACCCAGCATCCCTTACCCGATCCTGGCGGGCCTCGATCTGGAGAAGTCCAACGCTCTTCAGGCCCTGGATGCGTTGACCACCGGGCCGGGGTCGCTTGAGGCTGTCGCCGGTACGCTGCGCGGCATTGCCTCCGACGTCACCGCCTGCTCCCAGGCCCACACCCTGGCCGACGGGAAGGCAGCTCCCGTCAATGGTCTTGTGGGACCCGTGGACGTGCGGGCCTTCGACGCCGGTCTCCTCCAGCTGGCGCTGGGATCCTCCGCCGTTGCTCAGTTCCCCACGATCTCAGCGCTGCTGGCGTCGTCAACGATGGGGGGCTGGGTGCTCTACAAGTTGGTGGAGGACAGCGAAGACGGGCAGGCCGCCGTCGAGGTCCTCCAGCTCCTGCTCAGTGACCCGACCACTGAGCAATGGGTCAAGGAGGACCTCGTCAGGATCGTCCTGCTGACGCGCTGGCTGAAGAACGCCAAGACCGGGCGGGAGGCCGCCACGGTCCAGGCATACCTCCAGCAGGTCTCCCAGCGTCTCGACCCCTGGGCGAAGCAGCGCCTGCCCGGGCAGGTCGCCGTCGGGACGCAGACCGTCGACACCAAGAGCCTCACGCCCATGCAACGCGTCGCCATGGTCCTGGGCGCGAACGCCGCCGCGATAGGGGCGGGGGTCTACGGCACCCAGACCGGCATCATGGTCACCCCCGTCGGCGGCAACGGATCCACCGTGCTGCCGCCCGCAGCCAAGGACCCCTTCGGGCTCGCCAGCGCCGTGAATCCCGGTATGACCGGCAAGGGCAAGGAGGCCAAGTCCCCGCAGAGCATCTCCGAGACCATCACCCACTGTCAGGAGGTGCAGTCCTCGAAGAACTCCCTGGGGCAGGGCTACGAGGAGGCCGGGGTCATCTCCATCCAGCGGGTCGAGCACGCCGACGGCCGAATCTCCTGGGTCGTCTACGTCCCCGGCACCACGGACTGGACCTCCGGCGACGGCGAGCCGCAGGACCTGCTCACCAACCTTGAGGCCGTGGGTGGCACGCCCACGGCCATGGAGAGCGGCGTCGTCACCGCCATGCGTCAGGCCGGCATCCAACCGGGGGAGGAGGTCGCCCTCTACGGCCACTCCCAGGGCGGGATCACGGTCTCCAACATCGCCGCCGACCCCGCGATCCAGGGGCGTTACAACATCACCACGGTCCTCACCGCCGGGGCGCCCACCGCGGGCGCCGACATCCCCGACGACGTCCACGCCCTGCACGTGGAGAACACCGGTGATGCCGTCCCCGGGCTCGACGCCGCCCCCACACCCACCGGTCCCCACCGGCAGGTCG
>CAJZFF010000474.1 GCA_915069725.1 uncultured Actinomyces sp. | reverse complement strand
CAACGAAAAACCCACCTCAAAACCCAGACCCCACCAAACTGTCACGAGTCAGGTCATCGACCCAGTAAGTCTCGATGCGCTGGACACCGTCGATGAGATCGATCCGGTCGACTGCATCCCCACGTCATCAGATCCAGCAGACTACTGGACGGGACAGGCGTCCCCGCCCAGGACGTTGACACAGGGGGACGCAGGCGAA
This sequence comes from uncultured Actinomyces sp., assembly GCA_915069725.1. GTDB lineage: Bacteria > Actinomycetota > Actinomycetes > Actinomycetales > Actinomycetaceae > Actinomyces. The sequence continues at coordinate 2,309 of CAJZFF010000474.1, read as the reverse complement.
GGAGTCGACCTCGTGCTTCAGTCGCCGCCAGTCGGCCGTACAACGATAGAGGACACTGAGATGTTCTCCGGCTCTCCGATGGCGTACACGATAGCTCGCGCCATCTCCTCCGGCGAGAGCATGATGGCACCCTCCCCGTAGGCCTGCATCACGTTCTCCCGCATTGCGGGGTCGGTGACGGTGTATTTGAGATCGGAGTCGATCATCCCCGGAGCCATCTCGGTCACCCGGACTCGAGAACCCGCCATCGCCTCCTCGGCGACCAATGACTCGGTGAGCATACGGACGGCGTGCTTGGTCATGGAGTAGACAGCGGCGATCGCTCCGGTTGATGCGTGCGCAGCGGTGGATGAGACGTTGATGATGTGCCCGGCATTCTGCTCGCGCATATGGGGAAGCGCCGCGCCGATGCCGTAGAGCACGCCCTTGATATTAGTGTCGATAAGAGCATCCCACTCATCGGTGTCATTCTGCACGAACAACGAGGCCGGCATGATCGCCGCATTGTTCACCCACACGTCGATCCCTCCGAAACCGTCAATAGCGTTCCGGGCCAACTCGGCGACATGCTCCTTCCTGCGAACATCGACGCGCTGGATAAGAGCCTCACCGCCGACCTCGCCGATGGCGCGCGCGAGGTCGACGAGCTTGTCCTCGCGGCGGGCACCGAGCACCAAGCGCGCGCCCCGCCGCGCGAGTTGGAGCGCGAGAGCCGCTCCCAGCCCGCTCGACGCGCCGGTGATGACGACGACCTTCCCGGCGATGTTGTCGGCTCCGCCTGCGTTCTTGTCAATGCTGCTGTTACTCATCGTGCACTCCCTTGCACAATCGAATTCAGTTCTTGATGACGAGAACAGTCCGGCCGGGCTCTGGGCCGGACTGTCCGCCAATCTTCCGTCAACACAACCATAGCTCTCTTAAAACAAAGTCATTTTGTGGGGTGGTGGGGGATGGTGTGTGTTCGGGTGAAGGTCTTGAGTGCGTTGCGGGTGTCGGCGTGGGTGGCGCGCTGGGGTTGGAGGCGGAGTCTTTGGTTTCCTTCCACACATGCTCAGTGGGGCTCGGGTCGGGGTTGTGGGGCGGGATGTTGATGAGGTGGTTTCTTCCTCCGGGTTCCGGTTCTCCTTCAGCTGCTGCCTCAGTTCTGCGGATGTGCGCCAGGCGGCGCCCGCCCGCGCAACCATGATCTTCTCCTTCTCGGGATGAGCGAGGGCCAGGTCGATCAGAGCCTGAGTGGCGTTAGGGCCATCTTGCCGGTCCGGGGCCATCAAGTCCACGTCCCCGGTGCTCTGATGGAGGAACCCGGCAGAGGACCGGGGCCTGCCGCTGACGGTCGACACCCGGCCTGGTTCCGTGCCCCGGAAGTGCCGGGCGCGGCGAATGACGGCCTCGCGCTCGATCCTGACCTCCGTTGGCCGTCACCACCAGAGTCTCCTTCCCCTTTTCCCCTTCCCCGACCAGTCCCGGGCGATCCGGGTGCGGATGGCCCTATGCGCTTGGCAACCCCCTTCTGGGCGGGACGAGGTCGATCCACGCCCTCTGGGCGATGGAAGGACGACCCCGCCATATGCAGCACGAAACGATACGAGCCCTCAGAATCATACGTAACGGCGACCACTGCCGCATCCACGTGTCTCGACAACAAGATGATCGCCTCGACCTTGCGCTTCATCAGCTTATACGAGGCCTCCACCTTATAACCCTGAAGAGCATCCCACTCATCGCCCGACACCACGACCGCATCCATAACCCCGATCCATATAACACTCACCACACAAAATCTAGCACGCGCACCGACGGCCGCAAGCCTGGCGGTGTTGAATCAGGAAATGATTCGAATAGTCGGGCTGTCGATCTAGTCGCCCCCCGCAAAGGCTCCTGGTGAGAAAATCTCGGTGTTTCTTTCAGTTGTTCTCGACGCCGTTGGGGAACCAGGTGCCGGGGCTGTTCTCGCCCGGTTGATCAGGACGGCATGTGGTACACCCTCTGGTTTGGGGCCATAACGCTTCTTGATGAACTCGGTGCTCTGCTTGTCGTACTCCAGCTGTGCCAGGTAGTAGTCGGGGAAGTCGGTGCGCCGATCGATGACGTCGCCGCGCGCCCGGGCGACTGTCCCGGCCGCGGGCGTGCCGGGGCACCCCATGAGAGCCGCATCGTCCTGGATCAAGGACGCAATGACAGGGATATGATCGGCGGAGACCACCCCCTCACGGGCCATGGCCTCCACGCAGTCGGGCAGATCCAAGGGCAGCCGCCCCGCCTCGTGCAACGGACCGCCCAGCAGATCGGCGGTCGAGAAAACGGCGAGA
>CAJZFF010000473.1 GCA_915069725.1 uncultured Actinomyces sp. | reverse complement strand
AGCCGCTTCGCGAATCCGACTTGCCAGGTTGTCACCATAGGTGACTGGAAAAGGGCCCAAGGAGCGGAGATACTCGGTATTGCGGGCGCCGGCGATTCCGATCACGGTGGCTCCTCGGATCAAGGCCAGTTGAGCGGCAACCGAACCCACGCCGCCTGCAGCGGCACTGATGACAATCACATCGTCGTCGTGCAGGTTCAGTTGCCTGAACGCGCCGCACGCGGTCTGCGAGGCAACACCCAGGCAGGCCGCCTGCGTGAAGGGCAGCGGAGCCGGCTTCTTGACGACGTCGTCGGCGGGTGCCACCAGCTCGGTGGTGAGTGCTCCGCGGGTGTCGGCCTGGCCGGGTGCGCTCCGCAAGGTACCCAGTACGGCGTCGCCCTCAGCAAGGTCCGTGACGTTGGCGCCGACTGCGTCAATGACGCCTGCGAAGTCGCGGGCCACGCCCCTGGGGAAGCGGGCGGATGCGCCCTCCAGCCAGCGTCGAGGATGAATGAGGCGCTGAACCCGTTCAACCGGTCGCAAGTTACCCTCGAAGGTCTTGAAGTCGAGGGGGTTGAGTCCGATGGCGCGCACCGCGATGCGTACCGCTCCATTGCCGGGTGCCTGCGCCGGACGCTCGACCTCCTCCAGGACCTCTGGTCCGCCGAATCTCCGGTACTCGATCGCTCGACTCATGGAAGCCTCCTCGGGCTCGCTCGACAGCGAGATGCTGCAACCGCCGTCAATTACTACGGAAACATATAGTACGAACTTCGTACTATATTGGGCAAGAGCTGCTGTGGGTAGGTTCTGATGAGGTCTTCGGAGGAGAGAGGTTCTCAGTCGCGCAGTCGCGGCTTTGCTGTTGATGCCTGGAGGCGTGATGCGACTGCTCCGGGTGCTCGCTATCTGACGGCGTCCTCGACGCTAACTATGTGGCGCAGGCTGACGAGTGCGAGTGCGTCGAGGTCGACGTTGCCCGCTCGGGGGCAGGTGCGACTTGGGAGTCGGTTGCTGCTTAAGGCGAGGGCTCCTCTCCGGCGGCTTGCCGGTAGCGGCGCGATGCGTCAGTGAGCCTGCTGATCAGTGTCCCCAGGGTCTTCAGGTTCTTCTCTCCGATCTCCTGGCCGACGGTGTCGGCCCAGGCGTGCTGCTCCGCGGTGAGCGCCGCGATCGCTCGCCGTCCCTTGCCGGTCAGGACGAGCAGGTTCTGACCGCGCCGCCCGGGATTGGGCTCCCAGCGCGCCCATCCCTGGATGACGACATCATTGGCCACCCGCTGCACGCTCTGCCGCGTCAGTCCGACCCGCCGGGCGATCTCAGCCACCGGTAGCGGTTCCTCTAGGACGGCGCCCAGCACCTGCCACCGGGCCGGGGTCAGCTCATGCGGGGCCGTGATCACCGCAGCCGCCTCCAGGAGCTCCCCGTTGAGGGCGAAGACGGGAAGGACCAAGGCGGTGAGGGCGTCCCCCTCAGGCGTTCTGCCAGGCAACGGTGGCCTCCATCAGGGTCATGTAGTCCTTCTCCTTGCCGTTGAGGAAGACCTGTTCCCAGGAGTCGACTATCGCATCGGGCACAAGCCCGGTGATCCGCATGACCTCCGCGGTGAAGGGGACCGCATGAATACCTGAGGCCGTGGTGACGCCCCGGTTGGTCACCACCGGGGCCTCCTCGTAGCGCGTACCACCACGGTATCCACTGGCCTGGAGGTACGAGGCGGCATTCGAGGTGTGGCGGCGCTCGTCCAGGAAGCCGGCTCGGGCCAGTAGGAGTGTGGCGCCGCAGATCGCCGCCACCGGAATCTCCTTGTCCACGAGATGGCCGACCGCTTTGATGAGCCGATCGTGCTCGGCCGCGTAGTGGTCCCCTCCAGGGATGACCAGGGCTGCGAGCGAGCCATCGTCGGCCAGTGCATTCAGCGCATCGAGGTCGGCCTCCGGCGCCAGCGGCAGGTTCCCGAGTGTGCGTACGGGTTCGAGCCCGTCGCCCACGAGCAGCAGCCGAAAGCGCCCGGGCTTGAGGTGCTCCGCGCCCGCGATCTGAGTGGTGAGGTAGGCATACTCCCAATCCGCCATGGTCTCGGTCGTGTACAGGGCGATCGTGCGCATCTCGGCTCCTCTCCGGTTAGTTCCGACATCTATTGACAGCATACTGTCAATGTCGACAGTATGCTGTCAATGTTGAGGTGGGGTAAGAAAAGCGGAACGTGTCGGCGCCCTGGCCTAGGCTTGGCCTCACGATGAACGCGATGAACTCCCTCTTCGGTGCCCTGCCCATGCCCGGCTCCAGCGGCGCGGCCACGCCGCCGCCCGAGGCCGCGCTACCCGCCCTCATCCCCACCGGAGGCTCCTTCGACGACGACTCCTGGGCCGACGTCGAGGCGCCGGAGGAGGACTGGGGCCCCGAGGACGCCCCGCCGCCCGAGGACGAGGCCGCCGCGGCCCCCACCTGGGAGGAGCGTCAGGACGAGGTCTCCGCCCTGGTCGCCCGGGCTCAGGCCAATGCCGCCGCGGCGCGGGCCCGAGC
>CAJZFF010000472.1 GCA_915069725.1 uncultured Actinomyces sp. | reverse complement strand
GAGCCTGCTGGTGCTCGACGAGCCCACCAGTGGCCTGGATCCGCTGATGGAGCGGGTCTTCACCGAGGAGGTCACCAGAGCCGCCGCCGAGGGCCGCACGGTTCTGCTCTCCAGTCACATCCTGGCCGAGGTCCAGCGCCTGTGCAGTGCGGTGACGATCATCAAGGACGGCCGGGTGGTCGAGCAGGGCGACCTGGGGACTCTGCGGCGGTTGTCGCGCACCCGCATCGAGCTGGGCGCTGCGAGCGACGAGCTCAGGACCGTCTCCCGGGCGCTGGAGGCCCTGGGGCTCGACGGCGTCGAGGACGGTGGCCGCCTGAGCCTTGAGGTGGCGGCGGAGCAGGTGCCGACGGTGCTGAGCCTCGCGGGCGAGCACCGGATCCAGGACGTCACCTGCGAGCCGGCCAGTTTGGAGGATCTCTTCCTGCGCCACTACGAGGAGGCCCGATGAACGCCTCATCGAGCACAGCAGCGGGCACGGCAGTGGCGATCATCAGCTCCGGCGCGCACGGCGCCCTGGCCGGCTGGGACGCCTACCTGCGGATTCTGCTCAGACGATTCCGGTTTCAGATCGCGGCCTGGCTGGCGCCCCTGTGGCTGTTGGTCGGTGTCACCGCACCGAGCTACGAAAGCGTCTACCCCTCCTTGGAGACCCGGACGGTGCTCATCGAGCAGATGCGCAAGTCTCCGGGAACGCGCCTTCTGTATGGCTATGTCCCCGTGCCCGGCCGGCTAGGCCAGCTCCTGCAGTGGGAGACCGGAACCTTCCTGCTCGTGTGCACCGCACTCATGGCGATCCTGCTGACTTGCCGGGTCCTGCGGGCCGATGAGGACGAGGGGCTCGTCGAGATTCTCCGCGCCACGGGCGCGGGCAGGTCGGTTCCTTTTCTCGTGCCAGTGACCCTGGTGTGGGTGGTGGTCGCCGCCCTGTCCGCGGGGGTCGGAGGCCTTCTGGCCTGGCAGACCGGGAGCATCGATGAGCTGACGGTGAGTGGGGCCTGGGCACTGGCCGGGACGGTCTGCGTGACGGGATGGGTGTTCTCGGCCATCGCGGCGGTGGCCTGTCAGCTGGGTCGTCAGGTGGGCCAGGCCAGGGGCCTGTCCATGATGGTGCTCGCACTCGCCTTCGTGCTGCGGGTGAGCGCCGACCAGATCTCCGACGGCACCGGATCGGACTGGCTCCGGCGGCTGACTCCCCTGGGGTGGCGCGACCTCGTGCGCCCTTACACCGATGACCGGTTCGAGGTGCTCCTGGCTTGCTGCACCGTGGCCATCGCTGTGGCGCTCAGCGCCGCAGTGCTCGCCGCGTGCCGTGAGTACCTGGGCGGCTACCTGCCCGACCGCAGCTCGTCTCGGCGCCGGTGGCGGGTGCGGGGGCACATGAATCTGCTCGCGCGCCTGTCGTGGCGCAGCCTCGTCGGCTGGGCCCTGGTCTCGACGGCTCTGGCACTCCTGTACGGCTCGGTGTCCGGCAGCATCAAGGATCTGCTGGCCCCTGGTTCTCCGACGGCCTCCTGGGTCGGGAAGATGGCCGTGGGGTCCCCGGTGGAGCAGTTCATGTCCCTCATGACCGTGGTCACGACGCTGCTTGTGGCCGTGGCCGCGGTGCGACGGGTGAACCGGTTGGCTGGCCTGGAGCGTGCGGGACTGGTGGAGGTCGAGCTGGCCGCCGGGGTGAGTCGTGGCCGAGTTCTCCTGTCCCAGGTTCTGTGCGCACTGATCGAGTCGATCGTCTTGCTGCTGGTCTCGGCGACGGTTCTGGCGGCGACGACGGCGACTCAGCTCACCGACGACCACGCCGTGGCGCGTTCTTTCGTGTTCACCATGAGCCAGCTGCCCGGCATGATGGCGGCCGTCGGGATCGCGACCGCTCTGGTGGGTCTGGCACCGAGACTGATCGGCCTGTCCTGGGCGGTCGTGGCCTGGAGCGCCTTCGCCCAGTTCTTCGGCGGGCTCGTGGAGCTCAAGGACTGGGCGAAGGACCTCAGCGTGCTCGGGCACCATCTCGACGTCGTCGGCTCACCTGACTGGAGGCCCTTGGCCGTCCAGACCTCGGTCGGCCTCCTCGGAACCACGATCGGCCTGGTCGCCTACACCCGCCGTGACCTGCCCTCCTGACGCGACTTACTGTTCTTGCAGTCTTTTAAATCCGGCACACATGAGCACCAAGGACATCATAAAGAAAATGAACACCTTTATCAGACAGTGGAGCAAACATGAATCAGGCGTCGTTGCTTTCTCTTCTGGCGCACGAATAAGAGGACGATCTATCCGCCACCACAAAACAGACAGGAGCTCACCGGACTACACGCTTGTCTTATCAAGTTTTTATCCGCGCCATCCACCTAAGGCGGAAGTTCATTGGATCAAGTGGCCAGAGTTCTGCCTACCAGTCAACAAGCTCAAAGCGCTCCACGCACTGAATCTAATCCTCAAGAGAGGAGCATACTCCAGAGTCGACATAGCATGCCGCGGAGGGGTGGGACGAACTGGCACCGCACTAGCCTGCAT
>CAJZFF010000471.1 GCA_915069725.1 uncultured Actinomyces sp. | reverse complement strand
GGCTCGCTCACCGCGGGCCCGCCCGACGCATGAGTGAGAGGCCCGCCTGAACCCCGATCTCAGGAAAGAGGCCCCATGTCACCCACCGTGCCAGACTCCGTGCCAGACACTGCCCCCGAGGCCGCACCGTCAGCCGCCTCATCCACTGTCTCACCCACTGTGCTGACGCGCTCAGTGCGCTACCACGCCGACGGCGGTGCACTGCTGGAGCAGCTGACGCACTCCGGTCTGCTGCGCACCACTGCGGACCCGGCCGCGCAGGGCGGCTCCGTACGGCCGGTGGACTGCGTCCTGCTGGAGAGCGCTGATATCACCACCAAGGCCTCACGCACCACGGTCGCCGTCCTGGAGGCCTCGGCCAGGCTGACGTGCTGGGGCGGGACCGTGATGGCGCAGGCGCTGGACGCCGTCGACGGGTCGGGCCCCGGGGCCGATGGGCTCGCGGCTCTGGCGCGTCTTGAGGCGGGGCTGGCCGAGCACGTCACCGACCGCCGCGCCGACCGGCTGACTCTGAGCCTGCCCACGATCTGCGACGACGACCCGTCCATTGAGGAGCGCGAGCGGCTCACCGCCCTGTCCACGATCGAGCCGCTGCGCCTCCTGGCCCGGGCCGAGATCGACCACCCCCACCTGCCGCTGGAGGTAGGCGCCTTCGCCTTCGACTACCTGTCCACCTTCGAGTCCCTGCCCGAGGTGGCCCAGGGCGCCAACACCTGCCCCGACTACCTCTTCTACGACGCCCGCATCATCCTGGTCGTCGACCACCCCACGCAGGAGGCGACCCTGGTGGGGGCCTCGGTCGACGCCTCCGACCTGGAGCGGCGCATGGAGGCGTTGGCCGCCGCCATCGACGGGATCGAGGACCCAGCCGACAGCGCAGACACAGCCGCCGACGCAGCCGCCGACACTGCCGTTGAGGCACCGGCACCGGCCGGTGGCGTCGTCTCCTCCGGCTCCCCCGTCCTGCACGCGGTGCCCACCGTCTCCGACGCCGACTTCGAGGCGGTCGTGGAGGAGATGCGCGGCTACATCGCCGACGGCGACGTCTACCAGGTGGTGCCCTCGCGCGGCTTCACCATTGACTGCCCCGATGCGCTGGCCGCCTACCACGTGCTGCGCCACGCCAACCCCAGCCCCTACATGTTCTACCTGGCCGCCCCGGACTTCGAGCTCTTCGGCGCCTCCCCGGAGTCGGCGCTGCTGTACTCGGTGCGCAGCGGCCGGGTCGCCATCCGCCCCATCGCCGGGACCCGGCCGCGCGGTCTGCACCCCGACGGCTCGGTGGACCACGAGCGTGACACCCGCCTGGAGCTGGAGCTGCGCACCGACGCCAAGGAGGTCGCCGAGCACGTCATGCTCGTGGACCTGGCCCGTAACGACGTCGCCCGGGTCAGCCGTCCGGGCACCCGCAGTGTGCAGGACCTGCTGCGCGTGGACCGCTACAGCCGGGTGATGCACCTGGTCTCCGAGGTCTCCGGCGAGCTGGCCGAGGATCTGGACGCCCTGGACGCCTTCCGCGCCTCCATGACGATGGGAACCCTCACCGGAGCCCCCAAGCTGCGGGCCGCCGAGCTCATCCGCCAGGCCGAGGGCGTGCGCCGCGGCTCCTACGGCGGCTCGGTGGGCTACATCCGCGGCGACGGCGAGCTGGACACCTGCATCGTCATCCGCTCGGGCTTCGTGTCCGCCGGCACCGCCCTGGTCCAGGCCGGGGCCGGTGTCGTGGCGGCCTCCTCCCCGGCCGCCGAGGCCGCCGAGACCGTCCACAAGGCCCGCGCCGTCCTGGAGGCGGTCGCCACCGCGCAGGGCGCTGCCCTCGTCATCGACCAGACCGACAGCCGGACCAGCAAGGAGGCCTGAGCCATGCCCCTCACCAGCACCCAGAGCACCGCGCAGGCCACCGGGAGTCGTGCCGAGGCATCGGCACCGGCTCGAGTGGTTCTGCTCGACAACCGCGACTCCTTCGTCTACAACCTCGTCGACCAGTTCGCGACCCTCGGCTCCCAGATCGAGGTCTACCGCAACAACGTGCCGGCCTCCCGGGTGCTCGCCGCCCTGGAGCCCACCGAGGCCGAGCGGCAGGCAGGGCGACGCCCGGTCCTGTGCCTGTCCCCCGGGCCGGGCTACCCGGCGACGTCGGGCTGCCTCATGGAGCTCGTCGCCACCGCCCTGGATGAGGCGATTCCCACGCTGGGCATCTGCCTGGGCTTCCAGGCCCTCGTCGAGGCCTTCGGCGGGCGGGTCGCCCCGGTGGGTCCGGTCCACGGCCGCTCCGACCGCGTCGAGGTCACCGAGGCGGGCCGCACCGACCCGGCCTTCACAGTGCTCGACGGCGGACCACTGGACGTGGCTCGTTACCACTCCCTGGGCACGCGCACGCTGCCCGAGGCCCTTGTCAGCCTGGCCCGCACCACATCGGAGGACAACAGCGGAACCGGCGGCATCGTCATGGCGGCCCGGCACCGGTCGGTACCGGCGGTCGGGCTGCAGTTCCACCCCGAGTCGATCCTCACCCCGCAGGG
>CAJZFF010000470.1 GCA_915069725.1 uncultured Actinomyces sp. | reverse complement strand
CTACGAGCTGGCGGTGGCCGATCGTGACAACAGCCTTCTGGGATGGGCCAAGCTGGAGATCGCCTCCGCGTCCTTCGATCCTCGCAACCCGGCACAGGCCCAGCTGCTGGCCTTCCCGGACAAGGAGACTGCGCCCACCACGGGACTCAGTACCAACGACATGCTCCTGGGCGGCGCTGGAGGGCTGCTGGTCGTCGGTGCCATGAGCCTGCTGGTCGCCGCGTTCTCAGGAACGCCGATTCGCGTACCACGGTCCGCCGAGCGGCTGCGGATGTTGCGCAGGCGCTGAGACGGTGCGGTAGGAGAGCGTCAATGACATCGTCAAGGGGCCAGAACAAGCGGCCGTGGAAAGGAGGTGGAAGCAGATGATCCGGACGTCCCGGACAGTTGAGCGCGTACGGCGTGATCGACGTCCTGCACTGGCTCGGCATCGGATTGGCGTGAGGTGCCTCCAGGGATCACCGCGGATGCTCGTCATCGTCTGCTCCGTCCTCCTCGCCTGCCTGGTGGCGGTGGTCTCCACGAGCCCCGTCGCCAGCGCGGACACCAAGACCGGTCCCTCCACCACCGGAACCGCCTCAACGGTCAGCCCCTCGACGGTCGCCGTCGGAGGAACGATCATGTACACGCTCTCAGGATTCCCCAGTGATGTGACGGTCCAGGTCCTCGTCGACGACGGCGCGCTGGTCGCCTCGCGACCCTCGGAGTCCGAGGTGGTCACCACGATCACCGTCAAGAAGGACGGCACCGCCGCAGGCTCCTTCGAGCTTCCCGAGTACGTCGAGCAGGGAAACCACTGGCTGCGATTCCGGGTCATCGGGGCTCAGGGGGAGAGCGGCCAGGAGGGCGACGCGGCGGACTACACCAACAAGAGCCCCTACTTCACAGTATCGGGTGTCACGGTCATAGGCGGGTCCGCCCCTCCCACCGTTCCACCGGCTCCCACGCCGCCGCCCCGGCAGGTCACGACCATGGGACGGTCCAACGCAGCCGCCGCCTCCGGCATCCAGGCCGCGGGGCCCGGTGGTGAGTCAACTGGTTTCCCGATCATCGGTGCCTTCGTCCTCGGGCTCAGCGTGATCCTGGTCGTTCTGTCGGTACTCGTGGCGATCAACCGTCGCAGGATGGCTGCCTACCAACGTCGTCGGGCCATGGCCTGAGGACTGAGACCCGAGCTCCTTGTAAACTGCCGCCGGCGCCCACCCGTCTCGTGGTGCGCCCCGACGGGCACCGGCTCAGTGCCCCACACGGAAGGAACTCAGCACCGTGCTGCGAACCCGAACCGCAGGCTCCCTGCGCGCCTCAGACATCGGCCAGGTCGTCACCCTCACCGGATGGGTGGATCGACGCCGTGACCACGGAGGCGTGGCCTTCATCGACTTGCGGGACGCCTCGGGCATCGCCCAGGTCGTCATCCGCGAGGAGATCGCCCACGACCTGCGCGCCGAGTACGTCCTGGCAGTCACCGGGGAGGTGAGCGCCAGGCCCGAGGGCAACGCCAACCCGAACCTGCCCACCGGCGAGATCGAGGTCGTCGTCTCCGACGTCGAGATCCTCAACGCCTCCGCCCCACTGCCCTTCCAGGTCTCCGACCACGCCGAGGACGCCGGACAGGTCGGCGAGGAGGCGCGCCTGCGCTATCGCTACCTCGACCTGCGGCGCAGTGCCATGCAGCACGCCATCCGCCTTCGTGCCAAGGTCAGCCAGGCCGCCCGCAGGGTCCTGGACTCCCACGACTTCGTGGAGATCGAGACCCCCACCCTGACCCGCTCCACCCCGGAGGGCGCCCGCGACTTCCTGGTCCCCGCCCGCCTGGCCCCGGGATCCTGGTACGCCCTGCCGCAGAGCCCGCAGCTGTTCAAGCAGCTCCTCATGGTCGCCGGCATGGAGCGCTACTACCAGATCGCCCGCTGCTACCGCGATGAGGACTTCCGCGCCGACCGCCAGCCCGAGTTCACCCAGCTCGACGTGGAGATGAGCTTCGTCGAGCAGGACGACGTCATCGCCGTCGCCGAGGACGTGCTGCGTGAAGTGTGGGCGCTCATCGACTACGAGCTGCCCACGCCCATCGCCCGCATGACCTACCACGACGCCATGGAGAGGTACGGCTCGGATAAGCCCGACCTGCGCTTCGGCTGCGAGCTGGTGGACCTGACCGACTACTTCAAGGACACCACCTTCCGGGTCTTCCAGAACCCCTACGTGGGCGCCGTCGTCATGCCCGGTGGGGCCTCCCAGTCCCGCCGCACCTTCGACGCCTGGCAGGAGTGGGCCAAGCAGCGCGGCGCCAAGGGCCTGGCCTATGTCACCGTCGCCGAGGACGGGACCCTCGGCGGACCCGTCGCCAAGAACATCACCGACGCCGAACGGGCCGGCCTGGCCCAGGCGGCCGGTGCCGAGCCCGGTGACTGCATCTTCTTCGCCGCCGGCCCCGTGGACTCCTCGCGTGCCCTGCTGGGTGCCGCTCGCCTGGAGATCGGCAAGCGCTGCGGTCTCATCAACGACGACGAGTGGTCCTTCGT
>CAJZFF010000469.1 GCA_915069725.1 uncultured Actinomyces sp. | reverse complement strand
GGCGGCATCGGCCAGGGCCAGTCCGGGTACAACGCCCCCGCCGGCGGCGCCGCGGACGACCCGTGGGCCACGGGCGGCTCCACCTCCTTCGGTGACGAGCCCCCGTTCTAAACCCGCGACGTCGTCGTCCCGTTCCCTCACACACAACACTTTTCATCTCGTAGAGCGCCCAGGCGCTCAGACCAAGGAGTACCACCATGGCGAAGCCCCAACTTCGCAAGCCGAAGAAGAAGGTCAGCCCCGTCAAGGCCATCAAGGTCGGCACCATCGACTACAAGGACACCGCCACGCTGCGGAAGTTCATCTCCGACCGCGGCAAGATCCGCGCCCGTCGCGTCACCGGCGTCTCCGTCCAGGAGCAGCGCAAGATCGCCAAGGCCGTGAAGAACGCCCGCGAGATGGCTCTGCTGCCCTACTCGAGCTCGGCTCGCTGATCGGAGGCACGCGCAATGACCACCAAGCTCATCCTCACGCACGACGTCTCCCACCTCGGCTCCGCCGGCGAGGTCGTGGAGGTCAAGGACGGCTACGCCCGTAACTACCTCCTGCCCCGCAAGCTGGCCACCCCGTGGACCAAGGGCGCCCAGCGCCAGATCGACCAGATGGCCGAGGCGCGCCGCAAGCGCTCCATCGAGTCCCTCGAGCACGCCCAGACCGCTCGCGCCTGGCTGCAGGAGAACGTCGTGACCGTCGCCGCCACCGCCGGTGACAACGGCCGCCTCTTCGGCGCCATCACCACCGCGACCCTGGCCGACGCCGTCAAGGCCGCCGGCGGCCCCGCCGTCGACCGCCGCAAGATCCAGGTCGTGCCGCCGATCAAGTCGACCGGCCGTCACAGCGCCTCCGTGCGCCTGCACGCCGACGTCGTGGCCCCCCTCGAGGTCAACGTCGTCCCCGCGCGCTGAGCGCCGGGCATTCTTCCGCCGTCGGGCCGGGTCCTCCCCGTGGGGATTCCAGCCCGACGGCGTTGTCGTGGGTCGTGCTGGGTCGTACAGGGGCGTGCCGACTGTCCGGATCGTAGGGTAGGTCGCGAGGTCGTACCCCTAACCCTCTGTGCTGTCTCCTCACTTCTGAGACATGTGGGTGTCATGACATCTGAGACACCCGCTCGGGCGGGAACCTTGGGCAGGCCGGTGGTCCAGGAGGCGAGGGCGGCTTCGGGGCGAGGCATGACGGGGTGTGGGTGTCCACAGCGCTGACATTAACCACCGAATCGGTGCTGCTAGCCGGTGAAGAACCGCAGAATTCCAACGATCCCCGCTGCGTGATTCGGCGGCAGGTTCGGTCATGTCAGCACTGTGGACACCAGGCCTCGCAGGAGCGAGAGTCCGGGGTCCTGACGGCATAGCCCGGCGCTTCCGTCACAGGTCCGCCCCACCGTCCCCTGCTCGCCGCCTGCGCAGGGGCCGGGAGGCTATGACCCGACGCCGGTCCCGCCTCGAGTCGGCCTGCTCCACGAGGGTCGGGATCCACTGACCAAGGGTTGTGCATACTGCACGAAGGCCCCACCTACCCCCAGTACCCCCGACCCTCGTCCAGTAACACCCCGCCCTCGTGCAGTGCATCCAAACGACGCCGTAAGCCACCACAGTGACCGGGGCAGCCCCCTCTCCTCTCCGGCGGACTGAAGCAGCAGCTCTCCCATCCGGCAGACGCACCCCACCGGTGTCTCAGATGTCATGACATCCGAAACTCTCAGAAGCCATGAGACAACACAGTACCTTTAACCCTCGACCTCGAGGCATAAGGTACGACAGCGCGGGAAGGGGCCGATCAGTGGCGCCAGGCGGTGCCGCGCGAGCGCAGGTAGGTGGTGGCGCCGCGGGCGGCCATGAAGACCCAGGCGAAGGCGATCCACAGCAGCACCAGGCCCGACGTCGCTCCATCAGCCCCTGGCAGCACGCCGCCCCCGATCAGCAGCGCGAGCGGCACATAGGGCACCAGCGTCACCAGACCCGCCCGGGCCAGGTAGCGGCCGTCGCCGGCGCCCATGAGCACGCCGTCGAGCAGGAAGACGACTCCGGCGAGCGGCTGCGCGCTCGCCGCGACCAGGAGTGTCGGGGTCGCGGCCGCGATGACGCCCGCGTCGGAGGTGAAGGCACGGGGCAACCAGGCGGCGCCCACCGCCATGAGCGTCCCGATGAGCGCACCCGTCCCGGCGCCCCAGGCCAGCATCCGCTTGAGGAGCTCGTCAATGGACCAGCCAGCGGTCGCCGCAGCAGTTCCGGCCTCCTCCTCGGCGAGGGCCTCAGCCTCCGGTGCGTTGGAGTCCGCGTCCGCCCTCTGGGCCTGTCCCAGGGCGGTGCCGATCAGGGCCTGCGCCGCCACGGCCAGCGCATCCAGGGCGAAGGCCGCGAAGGTCCACAGGGCGTTGACCACCTGGTGGGCGGCCAGCGACATCTCCCCGAGCGCCGTCGCCGCCCACACGGTGGCCAGGATCGCCACCCGGAGGCTCAGTGAGCGGACGAGCAGCGGCGTTCCACTGCCCAGAGAGGCCTGAAGGCCCTCACGGCGGGGGAGCAG
>CAJZFF010000468.1 GCA_915069725.1 uncultured Actinomyces sp. | reverse complement strand
CCCGAAGCCGTGCTTGGCCAGGATCTCCTGGCCCGTCTTGCCGGTGACGGCGTCGATGAAGACCTTGGCGCCCGCGGCGTTCTCGGGGTTGGCGGTCTGTGCGATCGGGTAGTGGTTGACGACGCCGCCGTCGGGGATGTCGATCTTGTCCGCCTTGTCCTTGGCGGCCGCGGCGTCGGTGGTGTAGACGATGCCGGCATCGGCCTCACCGGACTCGACCTTGCCGCGCACGTCGGTCACCTTCTGCTCCTCGGAGGCCGGGTTGAGGGCGACACCCTGGGCGTCGGCGAGTTTCTTGGTGGCCTCGCCGCAAGGCACCTCCGGGGCGCAGATGACCAGGTTGGCGCCCTCGAGCGAGGAGTCCAGTCCGGTGATGCCCTTCGGGTTGCCCTTGGGCACGATGAGGGTCAGGACGTTGGTGGCGAACTCCGTCTGGGAGCCGACCAGCTTCTGGTCCGCGGCGTCCTTCATCGTGGAGTTGTTGGCGGTGGCCAGGACGTCGGCGCTGTTGCCGCCCGACAGTGAGGTCACCAGGTCCTGGGAGCCCTGGAAGTCGAAGGAGATATCCAGGCCGGGGTTGTCCTTCTCGACGGTCTTCTCGATCTCCTCGAAGGCGCCCTGGAGGGAGGCGGCGGCCAGGACGGTGACCTTGCCGGTGGCCTTCTCGGCGCCGGCGGAGGCGCTTGAGGAGGCGGCGCCCGAAGCGGCGCCGGTGGAGCTGTTGGAGGCGGACCCGCCGCAGGCGGCCAAGGAGACGGCGGAGAGCAGACTGACGGCGGCGATGGCCGCGCGACGAGTGATACCCATACGTTGTCCTTTCGTGACGGCGGGAACGTCCGGTTCAGGCTCCCTGAGAGGGAGTGACGTCGTTGGCCCCCTGGTTGCCGGTGCCCTGGGTCCGCACCGGGGTCCAGCCGCGTGAGGTCTGAGCGGTGGAGGTGGCGCCCTCGCGGGAACGGTAGACCACATAGGGGCGGGTCACGTAGCCCACGGGCGCGGAGACCACGTGGACCAGGCGGGTGAAGGGCCAGATCGCCAGGAGCAGGAAGCCCGCGATGACGTGGAGCTTGAAGGAGATCGGCACATCGGTCATGAGCTCGGGGCGCGGCTGGAGCACCAGCACCGAGCGCAGCCAGGGGCTGATCGTCTCGCGGTAGTCGTAGCCGTGGGCGTCGGCGAGCTGGTTGAGGACCGTGGCTGCCGAGCCCAGCAGGACCGGGACGATGAGGAAGCAGTACATGACCACGTCGTTGCGGGTGGTGGCCAGGCGCACGCTCTTGACGACGATGCGCCGGTAGATGAGCCCGACCAGGCCCACGATCGTCATGATGGCCGCCAAGGTTCCCAGGTAGGTGGCGCCCAGGTGGTACATGTGCTGGGAGACGCCCAGCATCTCGGTGACGTCCTTGGGCACCAGGAGCCCGACGAAGTGACCGCCCATCACCATGAGGAAGCCCAGGTGGAACAGCGGGGAGGCCAGGCGCAGGATGCGGGACTCGTTCCACTGCGAGGAGCGGGAGGTCCAGCCGAACTGGTCGGTGCGCCACCGCCAGATCATGCCTGCCACCAGCAGCACCAGGCTGGCGTAGGGCAGGGCCACCCACAGGAGGTTCTGCTGAATCGGGCTCATGTCATGCTCTCCTGGCTGCTCGTGAGGGGGAAGGAACGGCGACTGGTACGGAGCCCGGCACAGTAGGTGCACCGGACAGACTCGGGTTGCGCACGGGAATGGTCGGGAAGGGCAGGGTGTCGGTGACACCGACGGTCTCGGTGGGCGGGCCGGCCGCCACGAGGGCGCGCACGCGCTCGGCGGTGGCCTCGTCGATCTGCGGCAGGGTCATCGAGACGGCCTCCACCAGCCCCGCGTAAGGGGAGCCGGCGTCGGCCAGGGCGCTGCGCAGCACCTCGATGCCCTCGCGGTGGCTGGACAGCAGGGTCTGCGCGACCTCGTCCCCGCTGCGCGCACTCAGCTCCAGGACCACCGGCAGGTAGTCGGGCAGTTCGTCGACCGCCATCTCGTAGCCGGCCGCCGACAGGGCCTGCTTGAAGGCCAGCAGCGCGGCGCCCCGGTGCCGGGTGTCACCCACCGTGTAGTACGTCAGGTACAGGCAGCAGCGCCGACGTCGATCGAAGATCTCCACGTAGTGCTCGGCCATGGCCCGCTCGCCGCGGCGTCGAGCCTGAGCGATGAACTCCTCCAGGAGGACGGCCACCTCCGCCGGCAGCGTGGCCAACTCAGCCTCGACGGCGTTCAGGCGCGTCTCCAGAGTCCCCTCGGCCGGGTAGTCCAGCAGCAGCGAGGCCGCCATGTGCACGGTGGCTCGCTGGGAGGGTGTCAGCTGCACCTCGGCGGGTTTCTCAAGAACCCGGGGGGCGCGGACGAAGGAGACCATCTCAGAGGTCCCTGGGGGCGACGACCGCAGGACCGGTCGACGTAGCCCGTGAGGAAGCGTCGGCCGCCTGAGCCTGTCCCACCGGCTGGGGCACTCCGACCTCGGACATTCCCGGACCGGCAGCCGGCACC
>CAJZFF010000467.1 GCA_915069725.1 uncultured Actinomyces sp. | reverse complement strand
AGCGACAGGCTGGTCAGCGGTGTGCGCAGCTGGTGGGAGGCGTCGGAGGCGAACTGCCGCTCGGCGGCAATGCGTCCGGCCACGCGCTCGGCCGAGCGCACGAGCTCGGCCTGGACCAGGTCGATCTCCTCGATCCCCGAGGAGCGCAGCCTCGGGCGGACCTGGCCGCTGCCGAGCTGCTCGGCCTCGGCGGCCAGGTAGATGAGCGGGGCGGAGATGCGCCTGGACACCCGGGAGGCCACTACGGAGGCCGCCGTGAGCGCGGTGCCGGTGAGCACCAGAACCGTGAGGATGACCGTGCCGATGATGATGACCCGGTCACCACTTCCGGCCGAGCGCAACGCGCTGGCGATCCAGGCGCCCCCCAGCGGCAGTCCCAGCAGGAGGACGGCCACGGACACCGCCGACATCGTCATCGTCATGGCGTAACGACGCATGGCAAGCCCTCCTTCAGCCCCGATCAGCTCATCGAGGCGCCTTGGGAACCCAGCACTCCTCCCGGGAGGCCCTCCCGGTCAGCGAGTCAGCCGGCGGTCAGGAGGTAACCGTCCTCCTGGGCCAGCAGAAGCGCGGGCCGCTCCTCATCGTCACCGAGCTTGCGACGCAGCCAGGTCACGTGCATCTGGAGGGTCTGGGGACTCCCGGTGGGGTCCTCACCCCAGACCTCCTTGAGGATGTCCTCACCGGAGGTGACCTTGCCGCCGGCGCGCACCAGGACCCGGAGCAGCTCGAACTCCCGGGTCGTCAGCTGCAGCTCGCGCGAGCCGACGAAGGCCCGGTGAGCGGCGACGTCAACCCGGATCTCCCCGACGCTCAGCTCATCCTCGGTGGCCTCCCCCGAGGCGCGGCGGACCTGTGCCCGCACGCGAGCCAACAGCTCAGCCAGGCGGAAGGGCTTGGTGACGTAGTCATCAGCCCCGGCGTCCAGACCGACGACGAGGTCGGAGTCCTCACTGCGGGCGGTGAGCATGAGGATCGGGATCGTCAGCCCCTGGGCCCGCACCTGACGGGCCACGTCCAGGCCGTCGATGTCCGGCAGTCCCAGGTCCAGGACGATGATGTCAGCGGCTGAGACCTCCTCAAGGGCGCCCTTACCGGTGCCATGAGTCAGGACCTCATAGCCCTCGCGTCCAAAGGCGCGGGCGAGGGGCTCGGAGATGGCGGGGTCGTCCTCAACGAGAAGCACTGTCGTCATGGTCGGATCGTAGGCGACCGGCGGCCTCGCCGCCATCGTCCGCGAGGTGGAGAAGCAGGAGAAGCGATGGCCGGACGCCCGCTCACACGTGCGATAGCGACCAGGGGGTGATGTTGCCCAGCCCCTTGGCGACCACCTCGTGGCACGACTGCACCCGGTAGCGATCGGCGCCGGGCCCCGAGGCGATCGCCATGGCGGTCGCCTCGTCCATCCGGATCCCCCCGGGATCGGCCGTGGCCACCAGGCGGGAGGCCAGGTTGACCGGCGGGCCGAAGACGTCGCCGGAGCGGGAAACGACCCGGCCCTGGACCAGGCTGGCGCGCACCAGGATCATATCCGGACCGGCCTGGAGCTCATCGACCAGAGCGGTGACGACCTCGGCGGCCACCAGGAGGTCGTCGGCGATGTACATGACGGCGTCCCCGATGGTCTTGACCACGCGGGCCCCGCGGGAGGTCACGACATCCCGAGCGGTGGACTCGAAGTCCTCCAGCATGGCGGACAGCTCCTTGCGGCCCATGGTCTGGGCGCGCTGGGTGAAGGAGACGATGTCGACGAAGCCCAGCGAACGGGTCAGCGGGTACAGGTCCGGCCCGGCGTCCTCGCGTCCGCGGCGCGCGATCTCGGCGTCGGTGCGGCTGATGAGCGCGGCCAGGTGACGCCGCCAGACGTATCCGAGCTGGGCGGACAGGGACTCGACCATCTCGTCGACGTGGTCCAGGGCCACGAGCCTGGCGGAGGTGTCGTCCAGGTGGAGGCGCTGCCCGATGTCGGTCACGAGGGTCTCGAGCTGCCACAGCACGAGGCGATCCATCGTGAAGGACTGGGCGCGCATCATCTCCAGGACGCTGCTGGCGGCCAGCCCGCCGCCGGGCGCAGCCGGAGAGGGGAGGCCATCGTCAGTATCGTCGATGAGGTCCGCGACGTTGCGCAGCGCATCGACATCGTTCTCGGTGAAGCGCGTCTCCTCGGGGTCGACGTCGGCGAAGCCCATCGAGCGCCAGAAGCGGCGGGCGAGCTCGAGGCTGGTACCCGCGCGCTCGGCCATCTCGCGCATGCTCAGCGCGGGCGGGCCTCCGAGGAGCAGGCGCTCATGACCGGCGAGTGTGGCCCAGCGGGTGTCGCAGAGCGCAGCGGTGCCGTCCTGCGCGAAGCCGCTCACGTCGGGCATCGGCGTGCGATCCTGCACCTGTGCGGGGGGCGTCTGGTCAGTCACATCGGCAACAGTAGCGCACGTCACACGTCAACGCTCATTCGGCGCGCGCCAGAGGAGCCTACGCAAGGGGGTTCACGCAGGAGAGTCCAGCCTCGCCAGGAGGGCCTCCCCCGTTGAG
>CAJZFF010000466.1 GCA_915069725.1 uncultured Actinomyces sp. | reverse complement strand
GGGGGTTGGGGCAGGGGCGAACCTGGGAAAGCTGGCAGTGGGCCCTGCCGAATAGGGATCGATATCAGCGCCGTTGGTGACGATGCTGCTGGCGGGCTGGCCGATGCTGGACAGGTGTGGCGCCACCGGCTGCGTCGGAGGAGCGGTCTGGGCCTGGAAAAGGTAGGGGTAGTCGACCTGCTGCCCGCTCTGGGGGCCGTAGCCCGGCGTGAGGGCCGCAGGCGGCGACGACGCGGGGGCGTGCGGTCCGTGTGGCACCACGCCGTATGGCGTCGCCGGGCCGTATCCGTCAGTGCCCGACGGCGTCGGAGTGGAGCTGCTCTGAGGTTGAGGTGGCTGCCGCATATCGGCATTGTGCTTGACCTGTCGGTCGGTGTCGATGACCGAGGTGATGTCGTGTGCCGACCCTGCGGCGATGGGGCGGGATCAGTACCCGCTCCCCCACTGCGACTGGGAGCGATGCTGCCTGCTGAAGCGGTTCTGCATGCCGTGGGGGCCGGCTGCGCCCGCGACGCCATACTGCTGCTGGATGTGGCCACCGGGAGGAGCGGCTGCGGATCCGCGTCCGGCCATCAGCGTTGAACCGATGAGGAGGGCTCCCTGGCCGATGATGATCGCCATCGCGATTCCTGTGCTGGATGGCTGAAAAGCGTACTCGCCAGCGGTGGGCAACCCGTAGGCGAGGACGACGACGATGTTATAGAGCGTCAAAAGTGAGACGGCGCTTGTGGACACGATTCGGAACGATGTGCTGGAAGGGCGCCGCATTCCCAGGAACAGGCCTGCGGTGGCCAGGGAGGTGACGATGGTGAAAATGAGTAGCCCTGCCGCGATGGGGAGGCCGGCACCCCCTGATTCTGACCATATGAACCAGGCGCTGGTCGTGTAGTTACTGAGGCCCCTTCCTGCCGATATGCTCACGTAGGCCGATATGGCGAGGTATGAAATGTGTACGGCGCTGTTGATGAGCACGAACTGGCAGGCGCCCATAGCCAGGGTGGTGGGCCACGGCTGCGGAGTCCTTAAGCGCTGGTTGAGGCGTGTGGTGAGGATGGCGCCCACTGCGGTGACGATGAGTAGGAGGACAAAGGTGACGTTCTGCACGCTGGTGTACGGGTCCTGACTGTCGCCGGCGATGGGCATGGTGACAACGCCGTAGCCGAACCACAGTGCGAGCCCTAATATCTCAGTGACTGGCCGGTTGTGGAAGAGGTGTCGTAATCCGAAATAATGCCACCAGATCACTGGTGTGGCGATAATGAATAAGAGCGTCGAGATGATGGCTGTGTTCCACACGCTGCCCCGCGCCAAAGCGAGAAGAAAGGTGACATAGATGACGCCCTCAAGGGCGCAGCCAACGATCATCATGACCAGTGTCGCCGCCTTCAAACCGCGCCATGGCACATGGTGTGGTGCATCCAAGGGCCGGGATGATGTCGTTCCCGGGTGCGGGCTGCCCACCTGCGGTGGTCTGGCAGGAGAGGAGTAGCCCGGTGCGGTGACTGCTCCGCTCAGGTATGCCGACCCGGTGCTCGAGCCCGCGCCTTGCTGAAACTGCTGGAACTGCTGCTGTTGCGGTTGGTACGGCTGATATGGCTGATACTGCGGCGCGGAGGCCTGCACGGGCGCAGGCGGATAGGGCTGGCCCGAGAAGGAGGGCGCCCCGGGTGGGCGCAGCACTGACTGGGTCGGAATTGCGCTCTGCGCGGGAGGCATGTACGCGCCGTGACCGGCCGGCGTCGGCGCCTGCCCGTAGGTCGCCCCGTTCTGCGGGGCGCCCGCCGGGACGGAGCCATAGGCTGCCTGCGGCGGGTACTGCGGGTTGGGTGGGCCGCTGTATCCCTGTGGCGGCGGATAGGCGGGCGGGTAAGTCATGACAACGTCCTGATGATCGTGGCTCTCAGCTCCAGAACCGCGCCTGGACCGCCGAGTCGTTCGGGGCGTGCGGCCCCAAGGAGCGGCAGCTCAGCTGCGGGAGAATTGCGAGACGAAGTTACGGATGATCTGTCCGGCGTCGTGCTCCTCGGAGGACCGGGCCTGGGTGAGGATGTCCTCGCTCATGTCCGGGTCACCATAACCGGCCTCGTCGTAGATACTGACACGCCGCTCGAACTGGACGGCGTCGAGCTCGGGGTTGAACTGGCAGGCGTAGACGTTCCTGCCCACGCGCAGCATCTGGACCGGGCAGTCCGGCGAGCTCGCCAGCAGGGTCGCGTGCGCGGGCACCTCCCCGACGCCCTCATAGTGACCTGCGAACACCGTGACCACCTGGGGGAGTCCCTCCAGGACCGGGTCCTCGCGACCCTCCGCCGTCAGGAACAGGTCGACGGCGCCCAGCTCCTCACCGAACTCCTCCTGCGTCCCGGTGCCCAGGTAGGCGGCCAGCACCTGGAGCGCGACGCCCGTGGCCAGGAGGGGAATGCCCTCCTTGAGGATCACCCCGAGCAGCTCGCGGATCTGCTCCTCGACGTTGAGCTGGCTGCGGGTCTTCTCGGCCGCCGGCGTGTCCGCGTTGTAGGGGCTGGCCCCG
>CAJZFF010000465.1 GCA_915069725.1 uncultured Actinomyces sp. | reverse complement strand
CATACTCCTGCGTGCCCGTCTCCATGACGGAGCCCAGCAGGTCGACGAGGACCGGGTGTCCATCGGCGGTCACCAGGACGTTGCCGCTCGACACGTCCCCGTGGGTCGCTCCGTGCTCGTGCAGGTAGGCCAGTGCCGAGCCCAGAACGTCCAGGAGCGTGGCCAGCCAGGAGACGTTCAGCCGTCCTCGCGCCCCCAGGACCACGTCGAGTCCCGCCCCGTCGACGAGGTCCATGATGACGCCCGCCCGGTGCTCGGGCAGCGAGACCACTTCCCGCACGGTGACCAGGCCGGGGTGGCGCAGGACGCGCAGATCGGCCAAGCGCCGTAGGACCAAGGCTCCAGCGCGCCCGCGGGGCAGGTCGACGACCCGGATGACCACATGGCGTCCCTGCGCATCCAGGCCACGGCGAGGGGCGCTGGGGGCAGTGGAGCGCCCCATGACCTCACCGACGGTGTAGCCCTGCTGCGACAGGGCGCCAAGCGCCGAATCGGGAATGCTCGGCTCCGCGTCTGAGGGAGGCAGTGAGCCGGCGTGAGGGGCATCCGCGCGGAGCGGCCGGAGTCGCCGGCGAGGTACGGGACGGCGTCGGGGCCGGGTACGGTGGGAGGCTGCATCTCCGGGGCGGTCGGCGGGGTGGGGGCACGTCGTCGGGCTCATGCACTCCATGGTCATCACGGCGCACTGTGATGACCAGCCCTTTCGACCGGCCTGTGGATAACTCGTGTCCGGGTGCCGGTTGTGGTCACGTAGACTGCGCCCGTGCTGCGTGAGGACATGGAGCTCGGTTCCCGGCTCATCCCCTTCCATGAGGGATGGCAGTGGCAGAGGGATGTTCACGGCGAGGTCGCCGAGGGACGACGGCCCTCCACCCTGCTGCTCGTGGAGCACGAACCGGTCTACACCGTCGGCAGGAGGGCCCACTCCTGGGAGCGGCCCAGCGCCGACGTCGTCGAGCCCGGTCACGTACCGGTGGTCGACGTGGACCGTGGCGGCAAGACCACCTGGCACGGGCCTGGACAGCTGACCGTGTACCCGATCCTGCGCCTGGCCCAGCCCATTGACGTCATCCGCTACGTACGGGCCTTGGAGGCCGCCGTCATCGACCTGTGCAGCCTCTACGGTCTGGAGACGATCCGCGTCGAGGGGCGCTCCGGGGTCTGGCTGCCGGCCGGTCCTGACACCGCGGGCCGGGAGGATCGGCTTGCACGCCCCGAGCGCAAGATCTGCGCCCTGGGGGTGAGGGTCGCCCGCGGCGTGACCATGCACGGGATCGGCCTGAACGTCGATCCCGACCTGGAGGCCTTCTCCCTGGATCGCATCATTCCCTGCGGAATCGACGACGCCGGAGTGACCTCACTTGCCGCGGAGACCGGCCAGCACCTGGCGACCGGCGCTCCTGCGGACGCCTTGGTATCCGCCCTGGAGAGCCACCTGGCCCCCTTGGTGGCGGATGCCACGTGACAACAGGCCTCACTCCTAGGCCGGAGGTCCTATAACGCTCGGGAGAGTACTAGACTCCCCGTGGAACCGTCGTCGGCGAGGAGAGGTAGACGTGAGCACCACCGTGGCCCCTGAGGGACGTAAGCTCTTGCGGGTTGAGGCACGCAATGCCCAGACCCCCATTGAGTCCAAGCCCGACTGGCTGCGCACCCGCGCCGTCGTCTCCGACACCTACCAGGAGGTCCGTGGCCTGGTGCGGGAGAAGAGCCTGCACACAGTGTGTGCCGAGGCGAACTGCCCCAACATCTACGAGTGCTGGAATGACCGCGAGGCCACCTTCCTGGTGGGCGGCGAGATGTGCACCCGACGCTGCGACTTCTGCGACATCGCCACCGGTCGCCCCACCGAGTACGACGTCGATGAGCCCCGGCGCGTGGCGGTCTCGATCAAGGAGATGGACCTGCGCTACGCCACCGTGACCGGGGTGGCCCGCGACGACCGGCCCGACGGCGGCGCCTGGCTCTACGCCGAGACCGCCCGCCAGGTGCACGAGCTCTCGCCGGGCACCGGCGTCGAGCTGCTCATCCCCGACTTCAAGGGAAACCCCGACGCGCTTGAGGACGTCTTCTCCTCGCGCCCCGAGGTTCTCGGCCACAACCTGGAGACGGTTCCGCGCATCTTCAAGCGGATCCGGCCGGCCTTCTCCTACCAGGGCAGTCTCGACGTCATCACGGCCGCCGCCGAGGCGGGGCTGGTCACCAAGTCCAATCTCATCCTGGGCATGGGCGAGACCCGCGACGAGATCGAGGCGGCCATGGCCGCCCTGGTGGAGGCGCGCTGCGACATCCTCACCATCACCCAGTACCTGCGCCCCTCCAAGCTGCACCACCCCGTTGACCGCTGGGTCAAGCCACAGGAGTTCGTGGACCTCAGCCGCCTGGCCGAGGAGATCGGGTTCGCCGCCGTCATGAGCGGCCCCATGGTGCGTTCCTCCTACCGTGCCGGCATGCTGTGGGGGCGGGCCATGGTCAAGCGCGGCTGGCCTATCCCCGAGCGCCTGGCCCAGCTCGCCGAGCCCGCCACCGCC
>CAJZFF010000464.1 GCA_915069725.1 uncultured Actinomyces sp. | reverse complement strand
ATCATCGCCCCCATGAGGGCCCCGAACAACGCCAGCCCCCGGTCCGCCTGGGCCGGGTCGGCCAGGAGGTTGCGGGAGGCCAGGATGATGGTGATGAGCTCCATGCCGTAGACGAAGCGGTGCAGGGCCATGGTGATCAGGGCCAGGCCGGGTGTGCCGCGGCGTATGAGATAGCGGACGGCGGCGGCAAGGTCGTCGGCGGTCGCGGCCAGCGCGGGGGCCAGGCCCGTGCCGCGGTCAACCCGCTCGGGCCCCAGCTCGTCCCGGCCCAGGCGCGTGACGACCCCGGCCGCGAGCGTGTACAGCGCGACGGCGGCGACGAGGCTCGCCGTGTCCTGGGCTCCCTCGGGCAGTGTCAGGCGCATGAGAATGCCGAGCACGGCACCCATTGCGCTGGCCGCGCCGCCCAGAGTCGGCACGATGGAATTGGCCACCAGCAGGCGCTCGTGGTCGATGAGCTGCGGCAGCCCGGCCGATAGGACGGACAGCAGGAAACGGTTGACGCCCAGGGCGATGAGAACGAGGGCGTAGACGGGCGGTCCGATTCCCACGGTACTCAGGCACAGCGCGGTGGCTCCGATGAGGCCGGCCCGTACGAGGTTGCCGACCAGGAGGGTCTGGCGCCGCCGCCAGCGGTCGATGAAAGGGCCGGTGAAGGGGCCGACGACGGAGAAGGGAAGCAGCATGACGACCAGCGCGGCAGCGACCCCGGCCGCGTCGGTCATGTTCTGCGGCCGGAAGAAGAAGAGCGTCGCCAGCCCCGCCTGGACCATGCCGTCGCCGGTCTGGGAGACGAGGCGGACGCCGAGCAGGGCGCGGAAGGCCGGGACAGTGGCGAGATCCTTGAGGTCAGCGGTCAGGCGCATGGTCCTGACTCGTGACAGTTTGGTGGGGTCTGGGTTTTGAGGTGGGTTTTTCGTTGATGTCGCGTGGTGGTTGTGGGTGTGCTGGCACACTAAGGGGCCGGTAGGGTGGGGGTGGTGAGCCCGTTTCTGCGTAAGGTCAAGACAGCCTCTGGGGCGACGGCGGTGCAGATCGCGGTCAAGGAAGGGCGCCGGGACAAGGTGATCGAGCACCTGGGATCGGCCCACACTGAGGCCGAGCTGGCTGCTCTGATGGAGATCGGCCGGCACCGCATTGCCCCGGACCAGCTGGCCCTGGACCTGACTCCCACGCCACCGGCGGTTTCGGGACTCCTCACGGCCTCAGCCCCGGTCGGCACTGATGCGGTGGTGGAGTCCAAGCGCTCGGGCCTGCTGTGGGACGTTCTGCACGGGGTCTACACCCGTCTGGGGCTGAGGGACGCCACTGGGGGTGATCGGGCCTTTGAGCAGATGGTTCTGGCGCGTCTGATCGAGCCGTCTTCCAAGGCCCAGGTCCCCCGCGTGCTGGGTGATCTGGGCCTGGAGTCGGTCAGCGTGCGGACCTTGTTCCGCTCCCTGGGGCGCTGCGGGCAGCGGGGCTACCGCGAGAGCCTCTCTGGGGCCTTGTTCGAGCACGTCACCAACACCTCCGGTCTGGCCCTGTGCCTGTACGACGTCACCACGCTCTATTTCGAGGCCGAGAAGGAGGACGACCTGCGGCGGGTGGGTTACTCCAAGGAGAGGCGGGTCGATCCTCAGGTCATTGTCGGCCTGCTGGTCGACCGCCGTGGTTTTCCTCTGAGAATCGGGTGCTGGGAAGGGAACAAGGCCGAGACCACCACGATCATCCCCATCGTGGAGGCCTTCCAGGCCGCTCACGGTATCGAGGAGCTCGTCATCGTCGCTGATGCCGGCATGCTCTTAGCGACCAACCTCAAGTCTCTGCATGAGGCGAGGCTGCGGTTCATTGTCGGGGTCCGCCAGGTCCGGGCCCCAGGTGACCTTGAGGCCCACTTCCGCTGGAGCGGGGACGCCTTCACCGATGGGCAGCTCATTGACACCATCACCCCCAAGAAAGGCTCCAGGAGCGAGCGGGACGTCAGCAAGCGTCGTGAGCCCGTCTGGGACCCGGACACTCACCCGGGGTCGTGGCGGGCGGTGTGGGCCTACTCCAAGAAGCGCGCCGCCAGGGACACTCGGACCCTGACCGCTCAGGCCAACCGGGCCCGGGCCGTCGTCGCCGGTGAGAAGCGTCCCAAGGGCACCAGGTTCGTCACCACCCACGCCGGTGACGCCACCCTGGATGAGGCGTCCCTGGCCCGGGCCAGGTCGCTGGTGGGGCTCAAGGGGTATGTCACCAACATTCCCGCGCATCTGATGGGCGCCGGTGAGGTCGTCTCCTCCTATCACGAGCTGTGGCACGTCGAGCAGTCTTTCGCCGATGAGCAAGCACGACCTGAGAGCCCGCCCCGTCTTCCACCACACCCATGACGCCATCGAGGCGCACCTGACCGTGGTCATGGCCGCCCTGGCCGTCGCCCGGCACCTCCAGGAGACCACCGGGATCAGCATCAAACGCATCATCCGTGCCCTCAAGCCCCTCCAGGAGATCACCATCAACCTCAACGGCCACCACCTCACCGCCGCCGACCCCCTGACCCCCGAAGCC
>CAJZFF010000463.1 GCA_915069725.1 uncultured Actinomyces sp. | reverse complement strand
CATGAGGGACACGATGACCGCCATGCCGATGATGAACAGATAGAGCATTGACGTCAGCGTTGCCAGCCAGATGAGTGCGACACGAGCAGCGCGAGGAAGGGCAGTCGCCAGGCATGCCCCTGCTGCGACGATCACCAGGCCGCTGACGGCGAAGCTCATGAAGCCGGGGTCAGTGACGCTGACCGACTCGAGCGTCCCTCCCCAGATGATGATGAGGAGACCGCAGACGGCCAGGCATGCTCCGGTGATGTTTCGTCCGCTCAGCTGCAGCCGGGACGACTTGTCATGGTTCGTTGCTGTCATGTTGTTGTTTTCCTTCCGATGATGAGATGCGCAGTTTTCGCCAAGACGTCTGTCGTTATCTGGTGTTCGCCGAAGCCGCGAGCTCGCGTCCCCAGCTGTGGGCGTCGGTCTTCTCTCCGTCAGCCAGCGGACCCTTGTTCGCCGTGACCACGAAGCTCCTGACCGAGGCCGTCCTCCTGCCCTGATGACGCTGCAGCGCCTTGGCGATCGCCTTGGCCGCTGAACCGCTGAGCCAGCCCTTGGAGATGACCGTGTCGAAGGCGGCAGCGCTGGTGGATGCCGGGATCACCGTGGTCTCCAGCCACCCACCGATCCCGTGGGATGCCTTGCCTGATCCCGCCTGCGCACAGACCTTGGCCCGCGAGGTCGCAGTCGGCAGCCCCCGGTTGTGGGTGGGGGCTCCCAGCACGAGCAGATCCAGGTCTGCGGGCAGGGCACTTGGAGCCTGGGAGACGTCGATGACCTGAGCGTCGACGCCGCCTTCGATCAGCCCGGTGGAGACGGCTTCGGCGATGGCGCGGGTATTGCCGAAGTAGGACTCAACAACGATGAATGCCCTGGTCATGGTGTCCTCCTGAAGGCCGGTACCGGAGATGTTGCTGGTGATACGGGTGTCATGAACCCACTGTCGGGTGTGACGCCACGTCGCACGCAAACGGGGCCCGCCGCTCAGAAGGCGGCGGGCCCCGTCAGACCGAGAGGATCGGTGGGGAGGAAGGACGAGCCGGGGCGACGAACGGCGTCGCCCCGGCGTGTCTCAGAGCTGGGAGGCGTCGACGGCGAAGGTGTTGCAGGCCTGCACTGAGCCGGAGTTCATCCCGGTGGTGAACCAGCGCACGCGCTGCTCGGAGGAGCCGTGGGTCCACGTGTCGGAGTCGACGTGCCCCTTGGCCCGTTCCTGGATGTGGTCATCGCCCACGGCCTCGGCCGCGCCCAGGGCGCCCTTGATCTCCTCACTGCTGGGACGGTTGAGGAAGGGCTTGCCGGTGTCCGGGTCGGGGGTCGAGGATGCGTGGTTGACCCAGATCCCCGCGTAGCAGTCCGCCTGGAGTTCCAGTCGCACCGAGTCGGAGGTCGCTCCGCTGCCCGAGCGGTCGGCCTTGGCCATCTGCCCGGTCAGGTGCTGGATGTGGTGGCCGAACTCATGGGCCACGATGTACTCCTCTGCCAGGGGCGTGTCGGTAGCCCCCAGGGATCGCTCCATCTCGGAGAAGAAGCTCATGTCCAGGTAGACGGTCTGGTCCCCTGAGCAGTAGAAGGGACCTACTGCCGAGGAGGCGTTGCCGCAGGCCGAGGAGATCTGGGTGCCGTCCCACAGGACGAACTCGGGCTTGGCGTACTTGAGCCCCGCCTGGGAGGGCAGCTGCTCGGTCCACACCGCGTCGAGGGACTCGGCGGTGGCCACCATGCGGCACTGGGTGTACTTGTTGGCACTGTCCCCGCTGGTGCACACGGAGGTGTCGATCGATGAGGCCGTCGACGTCGTCGTCCCGGTCTGCTGCTGCGCCCCCAGCATGGAGGTCAGGTCCACTCCCGTGAGCTGGGAGATGAGAACGACGGCGATGACGGTCAGGATGGAGCCGCCACCGATCACGGCGCCCCGACCTCCGCCGGAACGGGTCTGGACCCGGTTGGGGTCGAGCTGGATATCGCGGTTGAAGGACACTGGCCACCTCTGAGAACACGCCTGCAATGAGGCTCGGACGAAGCCCACGCTACCGTGACACCGCCGCAGGCGCGAAGTGGGAACACCGAGGAGAATAAAGGTGGGATCCTGCGCGGTCCCTGTAAGACCAGGTCGGGGTAGCCTGAGGCCGTGCTCTACGACCTGCTGTACAAGACCGTCCTGACCCGTATCGACCCCGAGCTGATCCACGACGTGTGCCTGGACGCGATCGAGATCACCGGCAAGGTTCCCCTCGTCAGGGACGTGGTGCGCCAGATGTGGGGGCGCAGGCCGGTCTTCCCCGTGCCCTCGGCCAACCAGGGCGGCCCCTTCGCCCGACCCGTTCCCGGCATCCTGGGACTCGCCGCGGGCATGGACAAGGAGGGGCAGGCCGTTGAGGGCCTGGACATGCTCGGCTTCGGCTTCATCGAGGTCGGCACCTTCACCGCCCACGCTCAGAACGGCAATGACAAGCCCCGCATGTGGCGCTATCCGCAGATGCGGGCCGTGCGCAACCGCATGGGCTTCAACAACTCCGGAGCAGACGAGGCCGCCAAGCGGCTGGG
>CAJZFF010000462.1 GCA_915069725.1 uncultured Actinomyces sp. | reverse complement strand
GCCCCACCGGTGGTGACGACGACGCCGTAGCCGTCAGGACCGATCTTGACCGTGGGCCCGTTCTCCCGGCCGCGGTCGCCGATGCCGGGTGCGTCGTCGGGACTGGGCATCGGGGCGTAGCCGCCGGCGGGAGCCGAGTAACGCAGCGGAAGGCTCTCCAGGCGGGCGCGGAAGGAGGATGACGAGCTCACCAGGACATGGCCTTTCCCCAGAAGAACGAGTACTCGGGTGCGGCCCACCGCTTGCGGTAGAGCAACAGCCCCAGCGCGCACAGCAGCAGGTCGACGCCGGCCAGCGGCAGGTAGGCGGCGGCGTCGGCCACCTTGAGCAGCACGGCCGCGGCGATCGCCACGTGGATGCCGGACAGGAGCAGGGCGGTGGTCGAGTCGCCAATGTGGTCGATCTCGTAGCTCAGGAGCGTCAGCACCGTGAACAGGGTCGAGGCGAGGCACACCTCAAGGACCAGCGGGACCTGCTCGGTGGACATGAGCGCCATGGAGCACACGACGACGATGACGCCGGCGACCCCCACGATGCAGGCGCGGATGAGGCTGGCGTCCAGCAGCCGACGCAGCGTGCGTCCGCGCTCGCGCAGGCTGGCCATGCCCTCACGCTTGAGAACCGTCTGGAACAGGGCGATCTCGGTGTTGACCCGGGGTGCGGTGACCGCGAAGTAGTAGCAGTAGGCGACGACGGCGGGCTGGAGGCACAGGTAGACCAGCGCCACGTCGAAGTCGCGACCGGCGCCCAGGAAGAGGAAGAACTTGTCCGACCACAGCACTCCTCCCAGGATCGCACCGCGCAGCATGTCCTGCACGAGGATGCCGGTGGCGACCCCGCGGGGCCGCAGGATCTTTCCCAGAGAACGCCCCATGGCCAGGAGCTGGCTGAGGGCTCCCACCAGCGGAGGCAGGTACCACCAGGTCGGCTCGGCGACGAGTGCGACGGCGTAGCAGAGCCAACCCACCGACCACAGGCGGCGGCGTCCGGCGACGTCGGCGACGATGAGCGACTGGACGAAGACGACGTGCAGGAGGAGCAGGGCGGTGTGGACGCCCAGGACGTGCAGGTTCCAGCCGGTCACGGCGGCCACGACGAGGATCTCCAGCGCCGTGGGCAGGAGCGCCCACAGGAACAGCGCCGGCCAGATGGAGCAGTAGCGCTCCAGGACCGCCCGCGGGCCGCGGCCGATGGAGTCGCCCAGGAGCCGGTAGACGGGGGTGCCGATGATCTGGCTGAGCCAGGGCACGGCCACTGACACGCTCAGGACGATGACCGGCAGGCCGGTGCCGCTCACCGTGCTGGCGGCCATCTTCTGGGAGACGACGGGGAAGCTCAGGCCCAGCAGGATCGCCGGGGACATCCCCAGGAGCATCGCCGCACCCCAGTGCCAGCGAGCACCCGGGGCAATGCCGCCGCGCTTGAGCGCGCGGGTGGGCGGCGCCGTGACCAGCCCCAGGCTGATGAGGACCGTGAGGACCAGAACGCCGACGGTGACCTGCTTCGGCCAGCCGACCCAGGGCAGCACCGCCGCCACCACGCCGAGGACGCTCAGGGTCGCAGCAGCGTTAGCGGTCCGCAGACGCGGAAAACGGTGCTGGTGGAAATGTCGCGGTTCGTATCTGAGTTGGGTCATGGGAGTAGCGGCACCAAGAATGCGTGAGCACGCACGGGCGATCCGAGCCGGACATTCCGGCGCCGCGACCGAGGGGTGTCGCGGCAGTCTGAATGAGGGCGGACAGGTACGGACAGTGAGGACGAGTAGGGGCGATAGCGGTTGAGACGGCCCCGCGCGGGGCGGGGTGACGACACCGATCGACCATGTCCGAGGGACGACTTTCGACGGATCGTCACTCCACTGTATCGGGCAGAGGACATACATGAGACGGTCAAGCCAAACTCTCAGAATGTTCCCTTAGTGCATTCAGGCGTCATTCACTTTTCATGTGCTTGCTTCGCAGTTCAGGCGACTACGAGGCCCGTGCATATTCGCAGCCGTGAACTGTACCCCGCACACTCCTGCGTCCACGATCATGGTCGCCACCTGGAAAAATGAGCACGGGGGCAAGGCGGCCCCACCACCTCCCCCGCGGTTCGCGCCAACGCGCCTTGCAGTCTGAGGGCCCCGACGCGCGGCGACGACGATGGGCCGCAACCCCAGTAGGGTTGCGGCCCATCGTATGGAACTGATAAGGGGATTCGGCGCCGGTGCGACACCCGCACCCCGGTGGACTCGGCGAGGTCCAGTGAGCCCCAGTGAGGTCAGCGTCCGGGCTCGGCGGCCGGTGAGGCGCCGCCGTCACGACTGATCGGCGTCGAGGGGATGCGCAGTGGACTGGAGGCCCCTCCACTGCCGCCGGCCGCGGCATCCTCGGCCTCGCGCAGCGCGGCGACCTCCGCCTCACCCTGCTCCCAGGGCTCGCCACGGAAGATGAACTCACCCAGGATGGACTCGCCCTCGGCGTCGACGACGACCTTCTGCCCCCGCTCGATCTCCCCGAAGAGGATCTTCTCGCTCAGGGCGTCCTCGATGTCGC
>CAJZFF010000461.1 GCA_915069725.1 uncultured Actinomyces sp. | reverse complement strand
AGGTGCTCCAGCCCGACATCCTCGCCGAGGTCTACGGGCTGCGGGTGCGGATCGTGCCCGACGGCGACCACGTCATGGTCGCCCCCGAGGCCGAGCAGGGCGACTGAGCGGGGGCCTGACGCCGTCAGGCGTTCCGGCGTTGAATGAAGGGCACCAGCAGGGAACCACCCCAACCGAGTACCAGATGGACGATGCTGATGCTCAAGGTGCTGGAGAGAATGGCGTCGTCTCCTTGGATCGCACGGATGACGCCGATGACAAGGATTAGCCAGATCACCGGAACCGCTGCACCCCACAATGCGAGATACCGATGGTGTCGGATGCAGGCGCGCAGCAATCGCCAGCAGCGGCCCGCGAAATAAAGACGAAAAGCCCGGATTCGTGCGAGCGTTGCCCAGCATGTGAGGCCCGCCGTCAGAAATAGGGGAAGAAGAAGGAATTCGCTAGGCAGGTCGGATGTTCTGACCAGGGCGAGGAGTATCGTCGTCAACAACATGCACCCGAGCATTCCGAAGTGAGCAACGCTCAGGAACTTTAGGAGGAAGGAACTGACCGCAATGCGCGCCATGGCGTGCACGGAAGTGTGGGCCGTGTAGGCGGCAAGTGCCTTGGCCGCTGCACGGGGTCTCGTGCGGCGATCGAGTATCTGGAACTGGAGGAGGAGAGCCTCCTCGCACAGGGGGTCGAGCCTGAGCGCCTCGTGCAAAGAGGCCTTGGCCGCCTCGGGGTCGGTTGTTCTCTGCGCGGCGGCCAGGGCCGCGTGGCTGTCGGCGCTCTCCGGGGAGAGCCTGACCGCCTCGTGGGCGTACAACAGCGCCTCCTCCGTACGCCCCATCCTGGTCAGTGCCGTCGCCATGAGGGAGAACAGTGAGACGTCCTCGGGGGACAGTTCCAGCGCGGTCCTCAATGAGTGCTCCGCCTCCAGTTCCTTGCCTTGGTAGATCAGGGCGTGGGCCAGAAGGCGGTGGGCCTCGGAATAGTCCGGCGCTGCTGCAATCGCTTGTCGAGCCATGGCCTCGGACTCCTCGAGTCGACCTGCGGCGCTGTGCGTGACCGCCAGGACCGTGTAGGTGAGTCCGGCGTTGTCTGGGTAACCGGCGAGTAGGCGGGTGAGGATCTGCATGGCTTGCTCGTCCTGCCCGGCCTCGGTGAGCTGGAAGGCCCACGTGAGCTCGCGCTCGTAGGCATCCTCCAAGGACCTGCCGCCTTCGGATGACGTCGTCGGCGTGCTCATAGCAGGCGGCGTCGTTTCATCCACTCGCGCAGTTCCTCGTACTCCCTGGAGGCATCGGAGTACTCGACGACGGTGCGCGCGGTCTCGAACCAGGGGCCGGTCGAGGGGCGGACTTCCTTGAGGGCTGCGTCCATGTCCTGCATATTCATGAGCCGAGGTTGGCCGGTGCGCACCGAGTCCATGAGCGCCTTCTCAGCAGCGGAGTCGCACACGTGCGACAGGTCTGCCCCGGTCAACCCCTCGGTCACCCGTGCCAGGGCCTGCAGGTCGATTCCCTCCACGGGTCGCTCACGCAGGTGCGTGTGCAGAATGGCGGCGCGCGCCGGCTCGTCCGGTGGCAGGACGAGCAGGGTCCGGTCCAGCCTCCCTGGGCGGCGCAGTGCCGGATCGATGTCCCAGGGGGCGTTGGTGGCGGCCAGCAGGTAGATGCCCTCGTTGTTGCTGCCGACGCCGTCGAGCTCCTCAAGGAGCTGGTTAACGGTGCTGCGCATGCTCGAGTTACGTGAGAGTGAGCGCTTGATGCCGATAGCGTCGAGCTCGTCGAGGAAGAGGACGCAAGGTGCGTGGTCGCGGGCCTGCTGGAAGATGTTGTGGAGGTTGGCCTCGGAGTTGCCGATGTAGGGATCAAGGATGTCGGAGATCGTCACGGACAGGAAACCCGCTCCCATCTCACCGGCGATGGCACGGGCGATGAAGGTCTTTCCCGTCCCCGGCGGACCGTACAGGAGCAGGCCGCCGCGCAGGCTCTTGCCGTAGAGTCGGCGCAGTTCGGGGTTGCGCATAGGCGCCAGGAAGGAGGCCTCGAGCCGGTTCTTGACCTCGGTCATGCCCCCGACGTCGGCCAGGCGTACACCGGCCCGCTCCACCTCCCAGTCGGCCGGGTCACTGTGGCCGTCGGCCCTGACCGGGCGAGGCTCGCAGAGAGCGGGGTCGGAGTCGGAGGGCTCTGAGGGCCTCGAAGAGACGAAGGGCGCAGCCGGTCCGCCGAGGTCCTCCTCGGCCCGCCGCCAGTCGAAGTCTCCGGTGTTGTCCGACGTCGTTGAGCTGCCGAATGCCGGAGCCTCCGATGACTCGGGCTCCGGCGGGGTGGTGACAGCCTCCGAGGGATCCTCCTTTCCCTGGGGGACACCCGCCGGTGTCGATACGCTGGTCGCCTGCTCTTCCAGCATGCTTGCCGCCTGCTCAGCGGGGGCCTGCGCGGTTTGCGGTGAGAGTGCCCTGGTCATGATGGTGCGGGCACGCTCATCGGTGGGGGCGTACTGAAGGGCGACTGCGCAGTGGGTGACTGCCTCAGCGTTGCGGTCGGC
>CAJZFF010000460.1 GCA_915069725.1 uncultured Actinomyces sp. | reverse complement strand
ATCGGCCACTCGGTGATAGCCGACGGCGACGGCGTGTTCTTCGCGGGCCTGCTCGACGGGCTGGCGGCGTGGTGGGAGTCGCTGGGGCCTGCCGGGCAGATCCTCATGACTGCGGTGGGTGTGCTGGTGCTGACGGCGAGCGGTCTGTCCCTGGCGCTGGCACTCGGTGCGGTGGGTGCGGGCACTTGGGCCTTCTCCCACGGGCACGGTCTGGCTTCCTTCCTGCGCAGTCCGAGGGCCGCGGCCCGCGGCTATGTTACGACGGTGACGCCGGGCCAGTTGGCGCTCGATCTGGTCGACTTCGCTCTGACTTTCATTCCTGGTTCGGCTCTGGGGCTGGGGGCGCGGACGACGGCGGAGTCCCTGGCGGCGAGCCGGGCGATGAGGGAGGGTATTGAGGCTCAGGAGCAGGCGGTCAGGCGGGCTGGTGACGCGTTCCATAACGAGCTGGTCCTTGAATCGCGGGACGCGTACCAACGGGCGGTGCAAAGACATACCACCATCTCTCGGGTTAAGAGAGATCGTCAGAGAGCGGTGTCATCCGATGGTGTTCATACGCTCAGCGGGTGGGGCCTGGACCGGCGGCCGGGTGGTTTTCAGGATCCTAATGTTGACGAGGTGCTCAGGGTGACGGACGACATGGATTATCCTCGGACAGTTAAGGATGATTGGGATCATGGCGAGCCGGGGCGGTATTACGCATCTCATGCGGAGCGGCAGGAAGCGCTGACTGCTGAGAGGCCGGCTATTGGTGTCTCCAGGGAGCTGTGTGAGGATTGCCCCGGCTGGTTCCGTCATTTCGCCCAGTATCGGGGGCGGACCTGGTATGTTACTGACCCGGACGGTACCTGGGCCTTCTATACCGACGGCTCCGTCACCATGCCCTCCGGGCGGCAGATCGCGTTCGGAGAGCCTTTCCCGGGCAAGTATTTGAACCATTAGTGAAGGAGGAGAGTGAGGTTCATGATTGATATGGTTGCCGTGAGTAGGGAGGTTGAGCGCGGTCGGGCCGAGTTGGCCGCCAGCAGCGAGGGGATTCTCGGTATTGCGCAGCGGAAGCGGATCTGGGTGGCGATGGATGATCCGGATGATCCGGAGGCGTCCTACCGGCACCGGACGTATCTGAAGATCGCGTGCGTGCGTCACGTGCAGCACTACTGGGACCGCACCTTCCCGTCGAACCCGGGCGTGGAGGAGATGCTCGCCCTGACGCAGGCCCTCATCGACCGCAAAGCAGACCCCAAGCGGGCCGAGAAGCGGGCCGAGGACTTCTTCGACGACATTATGGCCCACACCAACGTGACTCCTGATCTTGAGCCGGCTATCGGAGTTGCTGATGCGGCTTCAAAGACTGTTTTCTCGGCGTGTTGTCGTAACCCCGACTATGACACTGCGGAGGACGAGGATGACGATGACGAGCTTCTTCCTGACGCTCTTGAGCCGAGCTATTCGTGTGCGAGTGCTGCTGCCGGTGGTATGAACTGGCAGCCCGCCGAAGAGCTCGACATCGAAGCCCGCCGCGCCTTCTGGACCTGGTATCTGGACGAAGCCATTCCCTGGGCCCTGACCACCTGAGACACGACACCGACCCAACCCTTCTGCAGCAGAGAGACGGTGGATGTCGGTGCACACGCTGGGCGTCACGCTCTACGAGGCGGAGCTAGCCCGGACCTGCGTGGCGCCGTCGACTTCATGTCCGCGCTCACCGCCCGCGGGAACAGCTCGCGCACACGGCCCGCCGTCGCCGCCGTGACGAACGAATTCTCCGCAAGCATCCGCCCAGCGCGGGCATGAGGGTGAGGGTTCGAGCCTCACGAACCGGTTCCCAGTCCGCCCGCCTCCGCGGACGCCGGAGCGGCGCTCTGCAACCGCCCTCTACGATAAAGTAATGAACCGTACCCAGAGCCCTTCTGACACCACCTCGGGCACCCCGGCCGCAGACCCCTGCGCTGGCGACGCTGCATCCGACCGCGAGGAGATGACCTGGGAGCTCTTCGGCACCGCCGAGCGCGCGCTCAGCGCGCAGATCGTCGCCTCCGGTTGGCTCCCCGATCTCATCATCGCCATTGCCCGCGGCGGTCTCATCCCCGCAGGTGCTATCGGTTACGCCATCGGCGTCAAG
Source organism: uncultured Actinomyces sp. (assembly GCA_915069725.1). GTDB lineage: Bacteria > Actinomycetota > Actinomycetes > Actinomycetales > Actinomycetaceae > Actinomyces. The sequence goes on along the minus strand of CAJZFF010000460.1, from coordinate 425 downwards.
GCCATGGGGGCGGTGAACGTCGAATTCTACACCGGAGTAGGTCAAACCCTTGACGAGCCGGTCGTCCTTCCCCCGTTCATGGACGCCTCAGAGCTGCCGGGCGAGAAGGCCCTCGTCGTCGACGACGTCGCCGACTCCGGCACGACCCTGCGCATGGTCATGGAACTGCTCCAGCACCAGGGCCTGAACCTGGGCGGGCGGACCGCGGCGCTCGACGTCCGCTCCGCCGTCCTCTACCGCAAGCCACGCAGTGTCGTCGAGCCGGACTACTGCTGGCGCATCACCGACAGATGGATCAACTTCCCCTGGTCGGTCCTTCCCGTCATCACCCCCGAGTCGGTGGCCCCGGGCCCGATGAGCCCGAGGTGAGCAGGCAGGTGCGGCCCGCCCGTGGAAGATCTACCCTAGAGGCGGCACGACCACGA
>CAJZFF010000459.1 GCA_915069725.1 uncultured Actinomyces sp. | reverse complement strand
GGGAGCCGGCACTGTTCGCCTTCGGCTCGGTGCGGGCTCCCACATGGTGAAATCCCGGCGGTGGTGCGGTGGTTCCGGACCGGGTGCTGGGGTTTACTAGGGGAGTGCACGCGACGCAAGTGAAAGGGAGACGATGACCGAGCACGTTCGTGCTGATGCCGATGCCATCGTGATCCGCGGTGAGGACGGCATCAGGGCCTCGGAGGTCGTTGTCGGTGCGGCCACTGACGTGGGGCGTCTGCGGACGATCAACGAGGACGGCTACCTCGCCATCGCTCCGGCCTTCGTCGTCGTCGACGGCATGGGCGGGCACGCCGCCGGCCGTATGGCCACGCAGGTGGCCCTTGACTCCCTGTACTCACTGGCCGGGGCGACCATCACCGACGTCGACACGGTGGTTCGCGCGGTGGTGGCCGCGCAGGAGGCGATCATCGCCATCCCGTCCCACGCCGCCTACCTGCCCGGCGCGACGATCGCCGGCGTCATCCTGACCTGGATTCCGGACGAGCAGGGGGTCACGCGTCCGACCTGGGTCATCTTCAACATCGGGGACGCCCGGGTCTACCTGCTGCGCGGTGACATGCTCTCCCAGGTCACCCGCGACCACTCCCGGGTCCAGATTCTCATCGAGACCGGTGAGCTCACCCCCGAGCAGGCGCGCCGCGACTCCCGCCGCAACATCGTCACCCGGGCGCTGGGCGGTGGCATCGCCGACTCCGGCGTCCCGGACCTCTACAGCGTTCCGGTGGCCGCCGGGGACCGGCTCCTCATCTGCTCCGACGGACTCAGTGACGAGCTCGACGACGAGGCCATCGCCACCGTGCTGGCGGCCGGGTACACGGCGCAGCGCACGGCCGAGCTCCTCGTGGCCGCCTCCCTGGAGGGCGGAGGGCATGACAACACCACCGCCGTCGTCGTCGACGCCCTCCAGGTGCCGGATCTTCCGCCGACGGCGCACACGTCCCGCCCCGGTGGCGCGAGCAGTCAGGGGTCGCAGTGACGATCTCCCCGGTTCCCTCCCCATCCCTGCCACGCGAGCGGGTTCCGCTGCCCGAGGGGCTGACGCGCCTGTCGGATGGTGCTCTGCGGGTCGACGGTGTTGACGGAACCGCCGTCATCAACCCGGCTGCCGGCTCGCAGGCCGGCGGAGTCTCCGTGGAGACGGGCCTGCGGGTCCTGCAGGCCCTGGGCGGCACCTACCTGCCGACGGTGGGGCCGGCGGCGCCGTCGGCCCCGAGCGCAGAATCCCCGCAGGCGGTGGGCACCTCGCAGGTCGCACCGCTACGGCGTGCGGACCTGCGGCCCGTGGCGTCGGGCTCCACCGGAATCGTCCCGGCGGAGCCCGGCGACGAGACCACGCTGCTCAAGCCGGTCACCCTGGTCACCCAGTCGCCCCAGGAGGCAGCCCCGGATCCGCTGGGAACGCCGTCTCCCGCACAGGCCGACAGCTCCGCGGACTCGGCTCCCGAGCTGCTGGAGACGGGTGTCTGGGAGGATCCCGACGACTCCCTCGAGCCTCCGCAGCAGCACTCGGAGGCCACTGAGGCCGCCGTGGAGGACCCCGACACCGGTGACATGAGCACGTTCCCGGACTACCCCGAGCCGGAGCCCGGCTCGGGGCGTCGGCGCCGCGGCGCCCACCGGGCCCCGACCGCTCCCTCGGCGAGCTCGGGCGGCAGCCCGACGGCCAACACCCCCACGGCGCCGGACAACTCCAAGAGCAAGCAGCCCCAGCCCGTCCGGGAGCCCCAGCCCTTGGAGGCCCTGCCCAACACGGAGGTCGTCTCCGCCTCCGAGGCGGCGCTGATCGCGGCGCCCCCCGTGCGGGCCTCGATCTGTCCCCAGGGGCACCCCAATCCTCCCGAGCTCCGGGAGTGCCTGATCTGCGCCCAGCCCCTGACGGGAGTCTTCTCCTACGTGCGCCGGCCGGCTCTGGCCACGCTGACCCTGTCGACCGGCGCCGCCATCGAGGTCGCCGGCGACGTCGTCATCGGACGCGCCCCCCAGGTGCAGGCCGGGGGCGATCCGCACATCGTGGCCCTGGTCCCGGTGGCCAGCCCGCAGCACATGGTCTCGCGCTCCCACCTCATGCTCACGACCTCGGGGTGGAGCGTCCTGGCTCAGGACCTGGGCTCGTCCAACGGCACGGTCCTGGCCCGCCCCGGTGCGACGCCGGTCCTGCTGGGATCGGGAATGCCGACGCCGGTCTTCATGGGGGACCTCATGGATGTCGGCGACGGGGTGACGCTCCGTATCGATCCGCCGTCGTGGCTGAGGCTCCGCAGTGGCTGAGGTCACTGTCCGAGTGGTCGTGCTTGGCCGGTGCGGTTGCGGCTTCTCAGCGAGACTGGACCCGGGTGCCGATCATGAGCCGGGACCGTGGAAGGAGAATTCATGAGCGACCTGACGTGGACGGAGATGCCGGAGGTCGATCCTGAGCAGCCCGACGAGCTCGTCCTGGACTTCTCCGGAGAGATTCACCGGGTCGCTCCGGCCGACACCTTCGTCATCGGCCGAGGCGGAGACCTCGATATTGACGACAACCCCTACC
>CAJZFF010000458.1 GCA_915069725.1 uncultured Actinomyces sp. | reverse complement strand
GCCAACCAGCTCTCCTTTGGCTCGCTGCCGCTGAGCTTCACGGTCCAGTCCGAGCAGCAGATCTCCGCCACTCTGGGAACCGAGCAGCTGCGCAACGGCCTGATCGCCGGGCTCATCGGTTTCGCTCTCATCATCCTCTACCTGGCCTGGCAGTACCGCGGCCTGGCGGTGGTGGCCGTAGCGTCCCTGGTGGTGGCCGCTGCCGGCACCTACCTGGTCATCGCGGCACTGAGCGCGACCATGGGCTACCGCCTGTCCCTGGCGGGGGTGGCCGGACTCATCATCTCCATCGGCATCACAGTCGACTCCTTCATCATCTACTTCGAGCGCGTCCGTGACGAGGTGCGTCAGGGGCGGACCCTGAGGACCGCGATCGATGAGGGATGGAAGCACGCCAGGCGCACGATCCTCGTCTCCGACGCCGTCAACCTCGTGGCCGCGATCGTCCTGTACTTCCTGGCCGTCGGCGGGGTGCAGGGATTCGCCTTCACCCTGGGGGTGACCACATGCGTGGACCTGGCCATCATCATCCTGTTCACCCACCCGATGATGGAGTGGATCGTCCGATTCCGCTTCTTCGGCGAGGGGCACCGCCTCTCCGGCCTCGACCCCGAGCACCTCGGAGCGACGTCCTCGACCTACGGCAAGGGGCGCGAGGCGGTCGCCGACCGCGTGACCGGGTCGCTGGCGCGCCGCAAGGCCGAGGCCCGCAGGAACGCCGAGAGCCCGGAGGGTGCGGCTGAGGAGTCCGACGGCGAGGCCTCCGACGATGAGGCTGAGCAGCAGGACGGTGACGCGGTCGATGCCGCGGCCGACAAGGGAAAGGACGGTGAGACGAAGTGAAGTCTCTCGCCACGCTCGGTAACGAGCTCTACTCGGCCAAGACATCCATCCCCTTCGTTGGTAAACGGAAGATCTGGTACCTCATCGCCGTCGTCGTCATTCTCGGCTCGGCCACGCTCCTGGGCACCGTGGGACTGACTCCGGGTATCGACTTCAAGGGCGGTTCGGAGATCACGATCACGGGGCTGTCCTCCCCCTCAGAGCGTCCCGCCAACGAGGTCCTCTCCAAGAGCGACCTGGCGGCCGGTTCCTCGGTGACGACCATGGGCTCGTCGTCGGTGAGGGTGCAGACCTCTGAGCTGAGCAAGCAGCGCCTCGACTCGCTGGCCGGTCAGCTCGCCACCGCCTACAAGACCGACGCCTCCAACGTCTCAGCGACGACTGTGGGACCGACCTGGTCCTCCGACGTCACGAAGAAGGCGGTTCGAGGACTGGTCCTGTTCTTCATCTTCGTCGGACTGCTCATCTGGGCGTACTTCCGCACCTGGAAGATGGCGGCGGCGGCCCTGCTCGCCCTGTGCCACGACATCATCGTCACCGTGGGCATCTACGCCCTGTCCGGATTCGAGGTCACTCCGGCCACGATCATCGGTGTGCTGACGATTCTGGGCTACTCCCTCTACGACACGGTGGTGGTCTTCGACAAGATCCGTGAGAACACCGAGGACTTCGAGTCGCAGAGCCGATCCACCTACGCCGAGCTCGCGAACCTGGCGGTCAACCAGACCTTCATCCGCTCGATCAACACCTCCGTGGTCGGCGTGCTCCCGGTGGCCTCGCTGCTGTTCGTCGGCGCCTTCATCCTGGGGGCGGGAACGCTGCGCGACATCGCCCTGACGCTGTTCATCGGCATGATCGCCGGAACCCTGTCCTCGATCTTCCTGGCCACCCCCCTCCTGGTGGACCTGCGCTCACGTGAGAAGCGCATCAAGGAGCAGGCCGCCAAGGTTGCCGCGGCGCGCCAGCACCGTCGGGAGGAGGCCGGTGACGACGTCGAGGAACTGGCTAAGATTGACGCGGCTCCGGCCGCCTCACCAGTCACACCCGGCCACCACCTCGGCGTGGCGGCTCAGCCGAAAAGGAAGAAGAAGCGCAGATGACCGCTCCCGTGGCCCATTCCGAGTCGGTGCCCGAGTCTCTGACCAGGCTGGTCATGAGCCACTTGCGCGAGATTCCCGACTTCCCCGAGCCGGGGGTCCTCTTCCGGGACATCACTCCGCTCCTGGCCGATGGGCAGGCCTTCGCCGCTCTCGTCGAGGGGCTGGCCGATCACTACCGGGGTCGAATCGATGCGATCGCGGGGCTGGAGTCGCGCGGCTTCATCCTGGCGGCACCCTTGGCGGTTCGGCTCGGGGTCGGCATGATTACGGTGCGCAAGGGCGGTAAGCTGCCCGGCCCGGTCATCGGCGTGGACTACGCACTCGAGTACGGCAAGGCCCGGATGGAGCTGAGGCCCGAGACCGTCGCCAAGGGCGCGCGCGTCCTGGTCATCGACGACGTGCTGGCCACCGGTGGGACTGCCGCCGCCTCCATCTCCCTCATTGAGCAGGCCGGTGCCACGGTAGAGGCCATCTGCATGCTTCTGGAGCTGTCCGATCTGGGCGGTCGCCGCCAGCTTCAGGGGCGTGAGGTGGACTCGATCGTCATCTTCTGAGGCGGTAGCTCGTCGCAGGCCTGCTGCTCGACGGGTGGCCGGGGCTGCTTCTCGT
>CAJZFF010000457.1 GCA_915069725.1 uncultured Actinomyces sp. | reverse complement strand
CGACGCCACCCGCTCCCTGGCCGCTCACCTGACCCCCAACACCCTCATCTCCTACGAGACCACGCTGCCCGTGGGCACCCTGCGGGGCCGCTTCAAGCCCATGATCGAGGAGATCAGCGGCCTGAAGGAGGGCACGGACTTCCACCTCGTCTTCAGCCCCGAGCGGGTCCTCACCGGCCGTGTCTTCGCCGACCTGCGCCGCTACCCCAAGCTCGTGGGCGGTCTGGACGAGGCCGGCACCCAGGCCGGCATCGCCTTCTACGAGTCCGTCCTCGACTTCGACGAGCGCGACGACCTTCCCCGCCCCAACGGCGTGTGGGACATGGGCACCGCCGAGGCCGCTGAGATGGCCAAGCTCGCCGAGACCACCTACCGCGACGTCAACATCGGCCTGGCCAACCAGTTCGCCGTCTACGCCGACAAGGCCGGCTTCGACATCGAGCGCGTCATCGAGGCCTGCAACTCCCAGCCCTACTCCCACATCCACCGCCCCGGCATCGCGGTGGGCGGGCACTGCATCCCGGTCTACCCGCGCCTGTACCTGTCCACCGACCCCGACGCCTCCGTGGTGCGCACCGCCCGCACCTTCAACGCCACGATGCCCGCCTACGTGGTGGGCCGGGCCACCGAGGTGCTCGGTTCGCTCAAGGGCCTGCGCGTCGTCGTGCTGGGAGCCTCCTACCGCGGCAAGGTTAAGGAGACCGCCTTCTCCGGAGTCTTCCCCACCGTGGAGGCCCTGCGCGAGGCCGGAGCCGAGGTCCTCGTCCACGACCCCATGTACACCGACGAGGAGCTGGCCGGCTTCGGCTGGACCCCCTACCACCTGGGGGAGCAGGTCGACGTCGCCATCGTCCAGGCCGACCACCCCGAGTACGGCGAGCTCTCCGCCGCCGACCTGCCCGGGCTGCGTCTCCTGCTGGACGGGCGCCGCGCCACGGACGCCGCCAAGTGGACCGGTGTGCCGCGCCTGACCATCGGCGGAGGCGAGTGACCCCGGAGGCGCTCTGAGGTCGGCAGAAGGAATGACTACGAGCGTGGCGGTGGGGCTGTCCGGAGACTCCGGCTGGATCCTGACGGCCGCCACGCTCGTCGTGGCCGGTCTGCTACTGGTGCCCGGCTGGATCGTGGGACGCGCGGCGCGCCTCGCCGCACTGCCGTCGCTGGCGGTGGCTCCCGCACTCAGCTCGGCGATCATCGCGGCGGCGGAGATCCTCGCCCACACCCTCGCGTTGCCCTGGCTCCCCTGGGGGTGGGCGGTGATCGCCGGCCTGACGGCGGTCTTGGCGTTGATGGCACGGCTGATCGTCGGTGCCCCACCGGAGCGTGCGCGACGAGCGGCGTCGCCGGGCCGGGCCGAGTGGGCGATCCTGGCTGCAGGCCTGACCGTGGCCGTTGCCCTGCCGGCCGGGGTGATCCTGTCCGTCCTACCGAGCCCCGGCTACCCGGCGCAGGCCTTCGACGCCACCTTCCACCTCAACGCGGTGGCGGCCATCCGCGAGGGGGGCAACGCCTCCATGCTGGGGGGCCTGTCCGCCCTGTACTCCGGCCGCGCCGTCTACTACCCCACGGTCTGGCACGGGGTGGTGGCGCTGGCACCGGGCAGCCCGGCCCCGGCCAGTACCGCGGGGGTGCTGGCCCTCACCGCGGTAGTCTGGCCGCTGAGCCTGCTGGGGCTCTTCGCTCGGGCCACCGGTCTCGACGCCACCCGGGCCTCGGAGACGGACCGAGTCCACCGCAGGCAACGGACCTGCGCGGTCGCCGCTGTGCTGGCGCTCAGCGCCGCAGTGGTGGGCTTCCCACTGCTGCCCATGACGGCCTTGGCAGTGTGGCCCTACGCCCTAAGCGTTGCGGGGCTTCCCGGTGTCCTCGTGCTCTACGACCAGCTGCGTCAGGAAACCGCCTCGTGGCGCCTGCGTCTGACACTGGTGCTCCTCACCCTGGCCTCCGCCGGCGGCGTGGTGGCCGCGCACGGCACCGGCCTGTTCAACCTCGCCGTCCTGAGCCCACCCTTCTTGGTCAACCTCCTCGTCTCCCGATGGCGTCGCTGCGCCGCCAGGCGGGGCGGCCGCGCCCTCCTGGTGGCCGGAGCGGTTGCGTCCGTGCTGGTCCTGGTCGTGGGGGCCTGGGTCATGCGCGCCTCCCTGGCCTCTGTCCTGGGCTATCAGCGCCCGGCCGGGGGAGTGGGCGGCATCGTGGCGACCCTGGGGCAGGCGCTCATCGACCTGCCGATGTATGGGGCGGTCCCGGGGGCCTCCGTGCCCGTCGGGATCGTGTTCGGCGGACTCACCCTGGGGGCGGCATGGTCGGCACGTGCACAGCGGGATCAGCGCCCCTGGCTCGTCATGTGGCTCCTGTCGCTGCTGCTTGTGGTCCTCGTGGGGGGACCCCAGTGGGCCGGCCGTCAGCTCGGAGCGCCCTGGTACCTCCAGAAGGCCCGGATCCTTCCGCTTGTCATCCTGCCAGCGATCGTCCTCATGGCGCAGGCCGGGGCCGGGCGGCCTGGACGACGACTGTGGGGGCTGCTGCGTCGACTGGCCTCACGGCTCGGCGGGGCCCGGCCGCAGC
>CAJZFF010000456.1 GCA_915069725.1 uncultured Actinomyces sp. | reverse complement strand
CGTCTTCGGTGTCATCGCCGGGGTGTGGCTCCTGCGTGAGCCGTTCACCAGACGATCAATGCTGGGAGTCTCGATGATCGTCGTCGGAGTCCTGATGGGTGCCAGCTGATTCTGGGACGGGTGGCAGCACGGGGCGCGGTGACGCGAGGTCCAGTGAGCCTGCGCTCTCCGAGCTGCGGCTGTCGGGGCGAGAGATCTCCGGGAACCTTCAGACTCCGGGCGGCTGTGGAGTCGATATCCTCCAATGCCGCACGATCTTCCCGCTCGGGCGTCGCCGCGTGCGCCGGCCCCGGAGGCGGCCGATAGGCGCGCGGTGCCCAGGCATGAAAGACTGGACCGGTGCGCATCGGTGAGAACCCCACGCAGACCACGGCCGAATATTCAGACAACACCCTCCTGGACGGGCGGACCGACCTGCCTGAGCCCGGCATCGAGACCGACTGGAATGTGCCCACGCGCGCGCCCAGCCTGACGGCCCTGCCTGATGACCACTCCGACGAGCTCGAGCCCTCGCCGCGCGAGGAGTGCGGCGTCTTCGGCGTGTGGGCCCCCGGCGAGGAGGTCTCCCGCCTGACCTACTTCGGCCTGTACGCCCTCCAGCACCGCGGCCAGGAGGCCGCCGGCATCGCCACCACCGACGGCTCCAACATCCTGGTCTACAAGGACCTCGGCCTGGTCTCCCAGGTCTTCGACGACCAGGCCCTGTCCAACCTCACCGGCCACATCGCCGTCGGCCACGTCCGCTACGCCACCCAGGGCGCCACCACCTGGGAGAACGCCCAGCCGATGCTCGGCCCGGCGGCCGGCTCCACCCTCGCCCTGGCCCACAACGGCAACCTCACCAACACCCGCGAGCTCATGGACGCCGTGCACGCCACCTCCGGGGAGGACCTCAGCGGCGAGCTCGGCCGCGGCTCCTCCACCGACACCGCCGTCCTGGCCGCCCTGCTCAACCTCGTCTCCGAGCGCGGCGCCCTGGAGGGCTGGGACTCGGCCGCCGACATCCTCACCTCCGGCATCACCGACGACGCCGAGCTCGAGGCCGCCTACTCCGCGCCGCCGCCCTTGAGCGTCCACCAGGCCGCCCGCCGGGTCCTGCCCATGCTGCGCGGCGCCTTCTCCCTGGTCTTCATGGACGAGCGCACCCTCTACGCCGCCCGCGACCCCCACGGGGTGCGTCCCCTGGTGCTGGGGCGCCTGGGCAACGGGTGGGCCGTGGCCTCCGAGACCGCCGCCCTGGACATCGTCGGCGCCACCTTCGTGCGCGAGATCGAGCCCGGCGAGCTCATCGAGATCGACGAGGACGGCGTGCGCTCCTCGCGCTTCGCCACCGCCCGCCGGGCCGGCTGCGTCTTCGAGTACGTCTACCTGGCCCGCCCCGACACTCGCATCGCCGGGCGCAGCGTCATCACCTCACGCAACGAGATGGGGGCGGCCCTGGCCCGCGAGCACCCGGTGGAGGCCGACCTCGTCATCGCCACGCCCGAGTCGGGCACCCCGGCCGCCATCGGCTACGCCCAGGAATCCGGCATCCCCTACGGGCAGGGGCTGGTGAAGAACGCCTACGTGGGGCGCACCTTCATCCAGCCCACCCAGACCCTGCGCCAGCTCGGCATCCGCCTCAAGCTCAACCCCCTGCGCGAGGTCATCGAGGGCAAGCGCCTCGTCGTCGTCGACGACTCCATCGTGCGCGGCAACACCCAGCGGGCCCTGGTGCGGATGCTGCGCGAGGCCGGCGCCGCCGAGGTCCACGTGCGCATCTCCTCCCCGCCGGTCATGTGGCCCTGCTTCTACGGCATCGACTTCGCCACCCGCGCCGAGCTCATCGCCACCGGGATGAGCGTGGAGGAGATCGGTCGGTCCATCGGCGCCGACTCCCTGGGCTTCCTGTCCGTCGAGGGCATGGTGGCCGCCAGCGGCCAGAAGGCCGACGACCTGTGCCTGGCCTGCTTCACCGGCGACTACCCGATCCCGCCGCCCGTGCGCAGCCTGACGTCCGCCGCCATCCCTGTGCGCCGCGTCCCGACCGCCTACCGCGGTCGGCGCAGCGAGAAGGCCGACGACGCCGAGCGCACCGTGGCGCCGGGCAGCATCACCCGCCCGGACCTGGCCTCCGGCAGCCCCCTGGGATCGACGACCTAACCCGGGGGTCCGACGCCCGCCGCGCCCCGGCCTGCAGGCGCTGTCCGCCGGAGTCCTCCCGGTCCGCCGTCGGCGATGCGCACCGGCCACCCGCTGCGCCTTCACCCCTTTCCGCCCGCCACCGCACTTTCGACCCGAGTCCACAAGGAGTCCCGCATGACCCAGCAGCCCGAGCAGCCTGAGCAGCCCGCCCCCGCCATCACCTACGCCGACGCCGGCGTGGACACCGCCGCCGGGGACCGGGCCGTCGCGCTCATGAAGGACGCCGTGGCCTCCACCATGACCCCGGCCGTCGTCGGCGGCGTCGGGGGCTTCGCCGGGCTCGTGGACGTCTCCACCCTGCGCGACTACCGCCGCCCCCTGCTGGCCACCTCCACCGACGGCGTGGGCACCAAGGTCGCCATCGCCCAGGCCCTCGACATCCA
>CAJZFF010000455.1 GCA_915069725.1 uncultured Actinomyces sp. | reverse complement strand
GGAGATGCCCGACTTCGCCGCCGGACTCATCGCCTCTCCCATGGGCTCCCTGCCGCCGGGAGTGTTGCAGATGCTGACTCAAGGGCCCGACGCCGTCGTCGTCGGAGCACTGACCACAGCCCTGGTCGCCAGCGGTATCGCGGTGCCGACGACGGCGCTGTTCGGGATCCAGGCCGCAGCCGGTGCCGTCGCCGTCGTATGGGGAGTCCGCACGAGCCGCCGGGCCTTCTGACGACCTGCCTCGCCTCGACGCATGCCTCACACGTGGGAGGACTCACGTCAATAGGGGCGGGGGAGCGGTGGGAGAGCGAGCCCGTGTCCTGGTAGTATCCCTCACTGACCACCCGGGGTTCGCCCCGGTGCGCAAGCGGAGCGATCCCACCTGGGTTCCTTTCGGGAATCGGGTTCATGCGAGGGTGACCAGCCCTTCGCGGTCCCTGCTCGGCCACGGCCGTGCGGCGATCGCGCTCATCACGAGGCCTCCGACCTGCGCGGCAGGAACGGGGGCCTTTCCTCGTTCCGCAACCATCCGTGACTCAGAGTGAGGAACCGACATCAGCGAGCCCCGTATCAACGAACGGATCCGCGTTCCCGAAGTGCGTCTCGTCGGCCCCAGCGGCGAGCAGGTCGGCGTTGTCCGCGTGGAGGACGCCCTGCGTCTGGCTGAGGAGGCCGACCTCGACCTGGTCGAGGTGGCACCCGACGCCCGCCCTCCGGTGTGCAAGCTCATGGACTACGGCAAGTTCAAGTACGAGTCGGCCATGAAGGCGCGCGACGCGCGACGCAACCAGGCAAACACCCAGCTCAAGGAGATCCAGTTCCGCCCCAAGATCGATGAGCACGACTACGCCACCAAGCGCGGCCACGTCGAGCGATTCCTCAAGGGCGGGGACAAGGTCAAGTGCATCGTCCGCTTCCGCGGCCGCGAGCAGTCCCGGCCCGAGCTCGGGATCAGGCTCCTGCAGGGCTTGGCCGAGGAGATGGCCGAGCTGGGCACCATCGAGTCCCACCCCCGTCAGGACGGCCGCAACATGGTCATGGTCCTGGCCCCGGTCCGTAAGAAGGCCGAGGTCAAGTCCGACCAGCGCCGCCGCCGCGAGGAGGCGCGCGCCGCCCGCCGTGCCGAGAAGCACGCGGGCCGGGCACCCAAGGGCGCCAAGGCCTCAGACGGGGCACCTGCCGGCGAGAACGCCTGAGAGCGCCCAAGGGCGCACTCGACACTCACCTGACACCACCGACCCACCCCCTCGCCACCGTGAGCGGGGTCCGCAGTCCCGGCGACCACTGGTCTCCCAGGGACCGAGAAGAGGAAATTACCCATGCCGAAGAACAAGACGCACTCCGGTGCCAAGAAGCGCTTCCGGGTCACCGGCAGCGGCAAGCTCATGCGCGAGCAGGCCAACAAGCGCCACCTGCTGGAGGTCAAGTCCTCCCGCCGCAAGCGCAAGCTGTCCCAGGACCAGCCGGTCGCCCCGGCCGACGTCCGCCAGGTCAAGAAGCTGCTCGGTCGCTGACCGCCCAACCCACCAAGGAGTCTCACCATGGCACGTGTGAAGCGGGCTGTTAACGCCCAGAAGAAGCGTCGTTCCGTTCTCGAGAAGGCCTCGGGCTACCGCGGCCAGCGCTCGCGCCTCTACCGCAAGGCCAAGGAGCAGGTCACCCACTCCGGCGTCTACGCGTTCCGCGACCGTCGCGCCCGCAAGGGCGACTTCCGTCGCCTGTGGATCCAGCGCATCAACGCTGCCGCCCGCGCCGAGGGCCTGACCTACAACCGCTTCATCCAGGGTCTTGGCCTGGCCGGCGTGGAGATCGACCGTCGCATGCTCGCCGAGCTGGCCGTCAACGAGCCCGCGGGCTTCAAGGCTCTCGTCGAGGTGGCCCGCAAGGCCCTCCCCGAGGACGTCAACGCCCCCAAGGCCTGAATCACCAGTGCAGCCGGGCGCCAGCCCTGCTGACACATCATCGTCGAGTCCTCGCCACACACCCTGAACCGGTTGGTGGCGAGGATTCGGCGTTCTGGGAGACCTCTCGCGTAGGCTGCCGGCATGAGCCCTACTGCCTCCGCCGTCCCCGATGAGTTCCTCGACGACTCCGCCGAGCGTCCTCAGGTCCGCGGGCCGCGGCGGCGTACCGTCAGCGAGGGGCCGGCCGCCGGCCACGAGGTGCTGAGCAATCCGACCTCGGCCCGAATCTCCCGGGTGGCGGGCCTGTCCCGCCGCAACGCGCGGACCAAGCATCGGCGTTTCCTCGTCGAAGGACCCCAGGGTGTGCGCGAGGCCGTCCGGCACGCCCCCGGCCGCGTGCTCGACGTCTACCTCACCGAGGCGGCCCTCGAGCGCCACGGCGAGATCTGGGACGAGGCCGTGGCCGCCGAGCTCTACGTGCACGTCACCACCCAGCAGGTCATGGACGCCATGAGCCCTGACGCCCAGGGCCTCCTTGCCGTCGTGGCCACCGAGGAGGCCACCGGCTCCGAGGCACTGACCACCGCCCTGGAAGGGGCCAGACTCGTCGCCGTCCTCACCCAGGCCCAGGATCCTGGAAACGCCGGCACCATCATCCGGGCCGCCGATGCCGCAGGAGCCGATG
>CAJZFF010000454.1 GCA_915069725.1 uncultured Actinomyces sp. | reverse complement strand
GCTGCTGGACGCCGAGGGCGTGGCCGCTGTCCGCCGTCGCCTCGGCCCGGACCCGCTGCGCGCTGACGGCGACGTGGAGGCCTTCGTGGCCAAGGCGCGCTCGCGGCGCAAGAGCATCGGGGAGCTGCTCATGGACCAGTCCGTCATCTCCGGAGCCGGCAACATCTACCGGGCCGAGACGCTCTTCCGGGTCGGGGTCTCGCCGTTCCGAGCGGGCAACCGCATCAGCCAGGAGCGGCTGCGGGCCATCTGGGAGGACCTGCGTCCTCTCATGGAGTACGGGGTGGCCACCGGCTTCATCACCACCGTCGACCTCGACGACGTCCCCGCCCCCCTTCCACCTGACGACCCCGAGGCCGGCCGGTGGTACGTGTACCACCGCACCGGCCGTCCATGCCTGCGCTGCGGGACCCCGGTGGCGGAGCGGGAGGTCGCCTCCCGCCGGCTCTTCTGGTGCCCGACCTGTCAGGCCCACTGAAACCGGCTGGAAACCCTCCGGGTCCCACTAAGGTGGCGGCATGTCGAACGCCTCGCCCGCCCTGCACTCCTCGAGCTGGTCCTCCTCGACCACCGGCCTGCTGACCCGCGACCACCACCTGACCGTTCCCCTGGACCGCAGCGGGCAGGGGGACTCAGCCCCCGACGGGACGGAGTCCATCACCGTCTACGCCCGTGAGATCTCAGCTGTGGGCATTGACCCGCTCTCGCGGCCGCCACTGGTCTTCCTCCAGGGCGGGCCGGGCTGCGAGGCCCCGCGCCCCAGCGCCGACTCCGGGCTCGGCTGGATCGGCGCGATCCTGGAGCATCACCGGCTCATCCTCATCGACCAGCGCGGCACCGGTGCCTCCAGCCCGGTGGACCGGCCCGATGCCGCCGGCACCCCCGCAGACACCGCTCGGTTGCTCACTCACCTGCGCGCCGACGAGATCGTGGAGGACTGCGAGGACCTGCGCCGTGCCCTGGGCCTGGAGCGCTGGAGCCTGCTGGGCCAGTCCTTCGGAGGGTTCTGCGTCACCCGGTACCTCTCCGAGCACGCCCAGAGCCTGGAGAAGGTCTACATCACCGGTGGCCTGCCCGCCGTCGGGCACAGCATCGACGAGGTCTACGCCCTCAGCTACGAGGCGATGCGCCTCAAGAGCGAGGAGTACTACGCCCGTTTCCCTCAGGACCGCGACCGCATGGCGTCCCTGGCTGAAAAGGCCGGTCGGGGCGAGCTGAGGACGGCGGGAGGGGACCTCGTGGGACCCGAGCGCCTGCGCTCGCTGGGCGCCCTGCTGGGCGGGGCCGGGGGAGCGGACACGATCCACTACCTCCTGGAGCGCGGCCCCGACTCCTGGGCCTTCCGCTACGACCTGGGGCAGTGCCTGCCCTTCGGAGGCAGGTTCCCGCTCTACGCCGTCATCCACGAGTCCTGCTGGGCCGACGCCGGCACCACTGACTGGGCCGCCCAGCGGGTGCGCCCCGCGGTCTTCGACGACGATCCCACCCTCCTGACAGGTGAGCACGTGCGCCGTGAGATCTTCGTGGAGGACGCCGGTCTGCGCCCCTGGCTGGAGGTGGCCGACCTCCTGGCCGCGCAGGAGTGGCCGGCGCTCTATGACCCGGCCCGTCTCAAGGCTGCGAAGACCCCCGGGGCGGCCGCCGTCTACGCCCGCGACGTGTTCGTGCCGATGACCACCTCCCTGGAGACGGCCGCGCTCATCCCCGGCCTGCGTACCTGGATCACCAGCGAGTACGAGCATGACGGCTCACGCGCCTCCGGCGGTCGGGTCTTCAAGCGCCTGCGCGACCTGGCCGCCGGAGTGATCGCCCGCTGACAGGTGTGCCCCGGTGCGCCCGGTGGGCGCACCGGGGCAGAGCCGGGTGCGTGGAGGAGCACGCGAGGGACGGCGTGAGGCGGCTCAGATGTAGATGGTCGGGTCCATCATGAGCTCGGGGTCAGTGCGGGGGTCGCGGGCCCGGCTGGGCACGCCCACGGCGACATGACCCTGCGGGAGGTTCTTCACCAGGACCGCGTTGGCCCCTACCTTGGCCCCATCCTCGACAGTGACCGGCCCCAGGACCTTGGCACCCGCGCCGATCTGCACGTTGTTGCCGATGGTGGGGTGGCGCTTGCCCGGACTCATCGACACCCCGCCCAGAGTCACTCCGTGGAACAGCAGGACGTCGTCGCCGACCTCCGCGGTCTCACCGATGACCACGCCCATGCCGTGGTCGATGAAGAAGCGCTCACCGATCTTCGCGGCCGGGTGGATCTCGATACCGGTGAAGTTGCGGGCCGCTTGAGACAGGGCGCGTGCCGCGAAGCGGTACCCCTTGTGCCACAGCTTGTGAGCCGCCCGGTGCGCCCACAGGGCGTGGACACCCGGGTAGAGGAGGGCCACCTCCACGCTGGAGCGGGCGGCGGGGTCGCGCTTGCGAGCCGTGGCCAGGTCCTCGCGGGCCAGGTCCAGAAGGGACCGCTGGGAGTTGTGCATGGTGTGCTCCTCTGAAGGGTGAAGGTGCGGCTCAGGTCGGCTGGTGAGCCTTCACCTCGCCCGCTGCGCCGGTGACAACACCGACGGCGGCCCGCCTGTTCCCAGGAGCGCCGCC
>CAJZFF010000453.1 GCA_915069725.1 uncultured Actinomyces sp. | reverse complement strand
GACGCCGCCCGTGGTCGCCACCGCCGAGTGGGTGCACTGGTACGGGCACCATCCGACCACACTCCGCCATCGGCATGCGCCCCCCGCCGAGCACAAAGCCGCCTGGATCCCCGACGTCAGCCAGAACAGCCAGAAACAATCACAACCGGCAACCACCGGCACCAGATAAACCAGCCTCACAAAACCCAGGGCTTGACAAGGACTCGTTGTGGGGCCTGGCTGAGGCGGGCCTGTCACCGGTGTCCTACGCGACAGTCAAGCGTCATCTGCCCAGCTACGCCACTGAGGACTTCACCCGGGACCTGTCGCGCCTGCTGGCCGGGTACGCCCGCATCGGCCGGGCCTCGCTGGTCCTGTTCGACGTGACGACCCTGTACTTCGAGACCGACAAGGCCGACGGCTTTCGCGAGCCGGGCTTCTCCAAGGAAAGACGCCTGGAGCCGCAGATCACGGTAGGGCTGCTCACCGACGAGACAGGGTTCCCTCTGCGGGCCGGGGCCTTCGAGGGCAACAAGGCCGAGACCGCCACCATGATCCCGATGATCAACGACTTCATGGACGCCTACGACCTCGACGACGTGGTGGTCGTGGCTGACGCCGGAATGATCAGCGCCGCCAACAGGCAGGCCCTGGAGAGAGCCTGCCTGTCCTACGTGCTGGGCTCACGCACCTCACGCGTCCCCCACGTGATCAGCTCCTGGCACGACAACCACCCCGACCAGGACGTCCCCGACGGGCTGACCCTGACCCAGCCCTGGCCCGCCGGCCCCAGTGACCAGCGCCGCGACGAGACCATCTACTACCGCTACAGCGCCGACAGAGCCCGACGCACCCTACGCGGGATCGACACCCAGGTCGCCAAGGCCGAGAAAGCCGTCGCAGGAAAGATCCCCGTCAAGCGCAATCGCTTCGTGCACCTGTCCGGCGCCACCCGGAGCATCAACCGCGACCTGGAGAAAAGGGCCCGCACCCTGGCCGGGTGGAAGGGCTACGTCACCAACCTGCCCAACCCCGACCCCGAGACAGTCATCAGCGCCTACCACCGCCTGTACAACATCGAGAAGTCCTTCCGCATGTCCAAGTCCGACCTGCGAGCACGCCCCATCTACCACCACCTGCGCCAGTCCATCGAGGCCCACCTGACCATCGTCACCGCCGCCCTGGCCATGGCCCGTTGGCTGGAGACCACCACCGGTTGGTCCATCAGACGCCTGATCAACACTGCACGCCGCTACCGCACCATTACTATCAACATCGCCGGACACACCCTCATAGCCGCCGACCCTCTCCCACCCAACCTCGCCCAAGCCCTCCACAATATCCACCACGACACTAAATGAGCCAACTCAGGTCAAAGTGGACTGCCAGGTGTTTTTCGGACAGTGCTTGTTTGTGTTTCAGGCTGCCTTCGTTAAATCCAGGAAATCGCGTTCGACCTCGTTCGGGGCGCGGTATCCCAGGGCTGGGTGAAGGCGGACATGATTGTATGTCAGCTCGATCCATGAGGCAATATCCTTGATCGCCTTATCCTTGGTTGGATACACCATTCGGTGGACCCTTTCATTCTTGAGCGTGGCATTGAACAACTGAAGCCCACGCATTGTCCCAGCACACCCCCGCACGCCCTACCGAGAGACGAATGCCATAGGACCTGAGATGGTCCAGGAATCTTTGAGACGTGTACTGACTACCTCGGTCCGAATGAAAGATCGTCACGCCCCTGTCAATCGGGCATCTCCTGACCGCCATGCCAATGGCCTGGCACACCAGCCAGGTACGCATGCGGTTGCCCATCGCATAACCCACGACCTTCAAGGCGTCAGCAGTCCAGAACGGTCGCAAGATAAATGAATCCGGCCCAGGTCCTGACATAGGTGATGTCCCCACACAGCTTCTTGCCGGGCTCATTGGCGGTGAAGTCCTGCCTGAGCAGGTCCGGCCGCTCATCCAGGTCCTGGGCCGGCACGGTGGTTCGGACTTTTGCCCGTGGCTGTGCGGCTTGCAGGCCCAGGTCACGCATGATGGCGCGGATCGTAGAACCGTCCGCCCGGACCCCACGCCGCTCCAGGACCACCTGGATACGCCGGTACCCGTAGGTACCATCGGAGTGCTCAAAAACGTCCTTAATCATCATGGCCAGCTCCTCCCTCCTGATGGCCGTCTGTGACTGGGGTCGGTCGCGCCAGGAGTAGTACCCTGATTTTGATACCCTGGACCACCGGCACATTGAGGAGATGGGGTAGGAGCCTTCTTCGCGGTTGATGACCTCGTAGCGCTCGGTCACGGTCGTTCCTTGGCGAAGAAGGCGGCTGCTTTTTTCAGGAACTCGTTCTCCTGACGCAGCTCACGAACCTCCGCTCTCAGTTTCGCTATCTCGGCTGACTCGGAGGCCTTCTTGCGGTCCTGGTCGGTGGCGTGCTCTTTCCTGTACCTGGCGACCCAGTTACCCACCGTCTGGGCCACAAGACCGTATGAGGCGGCCACCGAGGCGATCGTGCGGTCCTTCTCGATCACCTCACGCACCACTTGGGTCTTGAACTCGTCGGAGTATTTCGCTGCTGGCATGGTCTCCATCCTATCGACTCACGGGAAGAAAA
>CAJZFF010000452.1 GCA_915069725.1 uncultured Actinomyces sp. | reverse complement strand
CCGAAGGCGTCGAGCACGAAACCCGCCAGCCGCGGGGAGAAGGCGGCGTCGCCCGCGGCCACGCGCCGCACCGCCCCGACCAGGTCGGCCGTCGAGATCGCCTTGGTGACGTAGCCGCGCGCTCCGGCGCGAATGACACCCACGACGTCGTCGCTAGCGTCCGACACTGACAGGGCCAGGAAGCGGGTGGTCGGCACGTCGCGGCAGGCGACCACCACCTCGGCCCCTCCCCCGCCGTTGCCGCCGGGCAGGTGGACGTCGAGCAGGACGACGTCGGGCCGCAGGGCGTGGACGGCGGCGATGGCGCCCTCGACGTCGTCGGCCTCGGCGACGACGTCCAGGTCGGGGGCGTGGGCGGTCAGCTCGGAGCGCACCCCGGAGCGGACCAGGGCGTGGTCGTCGACGACCAGGACCCGCAGGGACGTGCTCGCATCGGCGGGCTGGTGGTGGTCTGTGGTGGTACCGGGGGGCGTGTCAGCCATGAGGGTCTTCCTGGTGGTGACGTGGGGTGGTCGAGGAGCGAGGGGCCGAGTGCGGCCCAAGGAGACAATGCAACGATAGACGGCTCAGTGGGCGCGCACGGGGAGAGTCAGCGCCACCTCGGTGCCGGTGGACATGCGGCGCACCCGGGCGCTGCCGCCGTGGCGCTCCATGCGGGCGATGATGGACTGGCGCACGCCGTGGCGGTCCTCGGCGATGGCGTCGAGGTCGAAGCCGGGGCCGTGATCGCGCACGAACACCTCCAGGCTCTCCTCGCCGGCCTCGACGTAGAGGGAGACCGGCGGGGCGCCGTGGCGCACGGCGTTGGACAGGGCCTCGCGGGTGGCGGCGACGATGACCTCGGTGTCGCGGTCGGGGGCCCGGTCGCCGACGCACACGGCGTCGACGGCCACGCCGTAGCGGTCCTCGATCTCACCGGCCAGGTCGGTGAAGGCGTCGGCCACGGAGGTGCCCGGTGCGGGGCGGTCGGTGTAGAGCCAGGCGCGCAGCTCGCGCTCCTGGGAGCGGGCCAGGCGGGCCACCGTCTCGGGCTCGTCGGCGCGCTTGCGGATGAGGGTGAGGGTCTGGAGGACGGAGTCGTGCAGGTGGGCGGCGATGTCGGCCCGCTCGGCCTCACGGATCTCGGCGGCACGGGTATCGGCCAGGGCCCGGTTGGTCCGCAACCACAGGGGCGCCAGGACCACGCCGATGCCCACCACGAGCGCCCCTCCGGTAAGGAGCCCGGAGATGAGCTTGTAGGGGGTGCTGTCGGCGGCCACCCACACCAGGATGCCGACGACGGCCAGGCACACCCCGCCCGCTACCCGCAGGACAGCGCTCAGATTGCGGTCCGGGCCGACCAGGTTGTCCATCTGCGACCAGGCCAGGGCCGCCCCGGCGATGACGACGACGATGACTCCCACCGCACCGATCCGGTCCAGCAGCCCGAAACGCCAGGCGGCAAGGAACAGGGCCGCCAGGAGGAGTGCGCCGCCGTCGAGGACCGTCTGTGACAGGCCCAGGGGGGCTCCGCCGTCGGCCCGAGACCCTGCGGTACCTCTCCCACTCCTGAGGCGAGCCGCCAGGCGGGCACGGGAGACCACCGAGACGGGAGCCTCACCTGATGGCCCGTTCTCCCCGGGGAGGGTCGCCCACAGCAGGGCGTAAAGCAGGGCTCCTGCACCACCGCCGAGGGCCAGGACGACCATGAGCGCGCGGATGTATCGCACGGGGATGCCCAGATGGAGACTCAGTCCCGCGCAGACGCCGGCGATGCGGGCGGGCCGGCGCATGGAGGCGGTCTCCGCAGACAGGTCGGCCGGAGCCGGCCCCAGGTGGTGGGGCATACGGCGCAGAGGGGGACGTCGCCGCAACTGGCGCGGGGGGCTCCAGGAGTATGACGGCCCACCGGCGGTCGGCCCGGGCTGCGCACCCCACTGCTGAGCTGTCGTCATGGCACCATCGTGGCACGTCAGGGTCGCCGATCCGATTGTCCCCCGGGGGATTCGGGGGACAATCCGGGATCATTCAGGGGTTCCCCTGATCGTGCCGCAGGCCACGGACGCGAAGAATTGTTGACATGAACGACAAGCCCACCTCCCCGTCTGACGGTGGTTCCCCCACCGGTTCCGATTCCTCTGACTCCTCCGCATCCTTCCCCTCTTCCAACACCCAGGATGCTGACGGCGCCCAGCGCGATTCCCGGCAGAATCCGCCGTACGGCCCGCAGCCGGGCCCCGCGCCCTCCTTCCAGCAGCACGGCGGCCCCCAGCCCGGGCCTCAGGGCGGTTCGACTCACCGCTTCTTCGACTCCCTGCGCGGCTCGGGCCTCATGCGCACCAACGAGCGCTGGATCGCGGGCGTGGCCGGTGGCGTGGCGTACCGCTTCGGCCTGGATCCCACCCTGGTGCGTTGCGTGTGGGTGGTGCTCTCGCTCTTCGCCGGTGTCGGGCTGGTCCTCTACGGGCTGGCCTGGGCCCTCCTGCCCGAGGAGTCCGATGGGCGCATCCACCTGGAGGAGGCCCTCTCCGGCCGTTTCAACGCGGGCCTGGCGGGCGCCATCGGTACGACGATCATCGGGATGTCGACATTCGGCAGCGGCTTCATCCCCAACTGGTACGT
>CAJZFF010000451.1 GCA_915069725.1 uncultured Actinomyces sp. | reverse complement strand
TCCCCGGGGTCCTTAGGAGCCGAGGACGAAGCGGGAACCCCTACGGCCTCCCTGGCGGCCGACTCCTCACGGGCCTTGCGTTCGGTCTCGACCTTGTCCTGGTACTTGACCTCGAGCTCATAGGTCGTGTTGCGCTGCACGGCCAGCTTCGTGATGAGGCCGGACCGCTTGGTCTCGGTCTCCGTGACGGCCGTCTCCGCCGTCGTCACCGCAGTGGTGGCGGTGTTCTTGGCGTTCTCCGCCTCGGTGGCCGCAGTCTGCTTGTCGGTGACCTTCTGATCGGCCAGCGTCTGCGCGGTATCCGCGGCCGCCTGACAGGCCTCGACCTTCTGCACCCGGGAATCGGCGCTGGCCCCGATGCTCTCCAGGGTGACGCTGACATCGGAGATGTCCCCCATCGACTGAGTCGTCAGGAACGGGGCCAGAGCGTCGAGCGGGCCGGTGTTGCCCTCCTCATAGGTCTGGGAGACGACGGCGCCCAGCTCCACCCGCGCCGCACTGACGTCCGCGGCCGCGTCGACGGCGGTCTGCTGAGCGGTCTCGGCGTCCGAAGTGGCGGTCTCGAGGTCGTTGACCGCCACGAGGTAGTCCTCCGTGGCCGTCTGGGCGGTCAGCCGAGCCGAGCCGAGATCGACATTGAGCTGGCTGAGCTGGGCTTCGAGGTCGGCGATCGACGTGGATGCGCCGCCCTCAGCCGTCTTGGACTGGTCGACATCCTGCTGCGTCACTTCGTCGGCAAGGGCAGTGGGGCTCACCGACGGCATGAGCGCCACAGTGAGGGTGAGGGCGGCCAGAGCAGTACCGAAGCGCTCACCGGTCAGCCCAGTGAGGCGCACGGCACCGCGCGGTCGCCGCGTGCGATGGGTCAGGCTCACAAGTTCTCCGTCATGTCATGGCGCGTCGCTTTGATGGACGCGTCCTGGATCAATGAGCACAATAGTCGCATGAGCCTCACAGAGAAACAAGCACATCAGGTTTCACACCAGTAACACCGCCCGGAATCCCTGTTCTCACCGCAATCCCGCGACGACGCACCCTCCGAGCCGTCGCGATGAGTTCCCTCACAGGGCCCGGGCGAGGCCGTGCGAACTGCTAGCGAGTTGTGCGCGGGCGCCAGTGGTGGAACCGGGATGCCGATGCGGATCGCTCCCGCTACGGTGAGCGCAGCGCGCCCGGCCGCCCGCGCGAACCCGCGCACCCCAAGCGAACCCGCGCAACCCAGGCAACCCCACGCGAAGGAGCACCACATGCCCACCGGCACCACCCCTCCCACCGCCGCCGACCCGCAGGGGTGGCGCTTCGAGACCAAGCAGGTCCAGGCCGGGCACGACCCGATGTCCGAGCCCGCCCACTCGCGCGCCATCCCGATCTACCAGACCTCCTCCTACGTCTTCGAGTCGGCCGAGCAGGCGGCCGCCCGCTTCGCCCTGAGCGACCTCGGCCCGATCTACACGCGCCTGAACAACCCCACCAATGACATCGTCGAGCAGCGGATCGCGGCGCTGGAGGGCGGCGTCGGGGCGCTGCTGACGTCGTCGGGGCAGGCGGCCACGACCCTGGCCCTCCTGACGCTGGGCGGGGCCGGGGACAACATCGTGGCCTCACCCTCCCTGTACGGAGGTACCACGAACCTGCTCACCCACACCCTGCCGCGCCTGGGCATCGAGACGCGCTTCGTGGACAACACGGGCGACCCGGCGGCCTGGGCAGCGCTGGCCGATGAGCACACGGTCGCCTTCTTCGGGGAGTCGATCCCCAACCCGCGCGGCGACATCCTGGACATCGAGGCGATCGCGGCGGCCGCGCACGAGCTGGGCATCCCGCTGGTCGTGGACAACACGGTGGCCTCACCGTTCCTGACCCGCCCCTTCGAGTGGGGCGCGGACATCGTCGTGGCCTCGGCGACGAAGTTCCTGGGCGGGCACGGCTCCTCCGTGGCGGGCGTGATCGTGGACTCCGGCAGCTTCGACTTCGCGGCCCAGCCCGAGCGCTTCCCCGGCTTCAACACGCCCGACGAGTCCTACCACGGCCTGGTCTACGCCCGGGACCTGGGCGTGGGCAGCCCGCTGGGCGCGAACCTGGCCTTCATCCTTAAGGCGCGTGCCGAGGGCCAGCGCGACCTCGGCTTCGCGCTGGCGCCGCACTCGGCCTTCCTCATCGCCCAGGGCATCGAGACGCTCTCGCTGCGCATGGAGCGGCACGTGGACAACGCTCTGGCGGTGGCCACTTGGCTGGAGGGGCGCGACGACGTCGCCTCGGTGCGCTACTCGGGGCTGGCCTCCAGCCCCTACTACGAGCTGCACCGCAAGTACTGCCCGCGCGGGGCGGGCTCGATCCTCACCTTCGACCTGGCCGGCGGGCGCGAGGCGGGGGCGGCCTTCATCGACGCCCTGAGCCTGTTCTCCAACCTGGCCAACATCGGGGACGTGCGCTCCCTGGCGATCCACCCGGCCACCACGACGCACTCCCAGCTCGACGACGCCGGCCTGGCCGCGGCCGGGATCAGCGCCGGGACCGTGCGCCTGAGCGTGGGGATCGAGCACATCGACGACATCCTGGCCGACCTCGAGCGGGGTCTTGAGGCGGCCCGGAGCGTCGGGGCCTGAGG
>CAJZFF010000450.1 GCA_915069725.1 uncultured Actinomyces sp. | reverse complement strand
GAGGCCGCCGGCCGCCTGGGCGCCGCCCCCGCCGTGGCCGACGGCGTCCTGGCAGCTCCCGTGGCCGACGCCAAGGAGCTCGTCCAGGTGGCCCCCCACGTCCTGTGGAACGGCCACCTGACGGTCAACCCGGCCATCGTCCTGGACGACGACGCCTACAACGTCGTTGCCCGCCCGGACGTGGCCGAGGACGCCTACGACCTCGACATCCGCCTCGACACCCACTGGGACGGCACTCCCGGCGGAGACGCGATCCACGCCGTGCGCCGCCTCGTCGTGCCGCTGCGCCTGGCCCGCGCCTGGGACGGCGCTGCTCCGCTGGTCGACCCCGAGCGCATCAGCGAGACGATGAACGACCTGCTGCGGGCCACCGCCGGCGTGGGGGCCGTGTCCATCACGGGCGACCATGTCGACCACCTGCCCGAGGTCCGCCCCGCGCAGGCCGGGGCCACGGACGTCCTGGGACGCCCCACCACCCAGCCCTTCGGCACCATCCACGGCTCCTTCACCCTGGCAAGCACCCTGGGCCACGACCACGCCTCGGTGACCGCCGACGCCCTGCCGTCGGACCTGTCCGCCGCGCCCTTCGTGCCCGACGCCCTGCTCGGCCCCTGCTGGCCGGTGGTCTACGCCGCCCTGGGCAGCGTCGTCGAGGACGGCATGCCGCTCATCGAGGGCCTGCTCGGTGCCGTCCACCTGGACCACACCATCGACCTGCACCTCACCCTCCACCAGCTCCAGGAGGCCGCAGCCACGACCAGCCCCACGATCAACGTCACCGGCTGGGTCGCCGCACTGGAGGAGTCCAGCGCCGGTCGCGTCGTCGACGTGCGCCTGGAGCTGACCGACGCCACCGACGGCACCGTGGTGGCACTCATGCGTGAGCGCTTCGCCATCCGCGGCCGCGCCTCCGGCAACGCCGTGCCCAGCGCACCCGAGCTGGCCGGTGGCACCGGGCGCGAAACCGCTCCGGCAGCCCGTCGTATCCTGCGCCGCACCACCGTCACCGCGCCCGCGGACATGACCGCGTTCGCCCGGGTCACCGGTGACTTCAACCCGATCCACACCTCCTACAACGCCGCCCACGTGGCCGGTATGGAGGCCCCGCTCGTCCACGGCATGTGGCTGTCGGCCACCGCCCAGCAGGTGGCGGCCTCCACCGCGGTCGACGGCTCGCGCCACGTCCTGGCCGGCTGGACCTACGTCATGACCGGTCCGGTGGAGCTGAGCGACGACGTCGAGATCACCGTGGAGCGCACCGGCCTGGTGGTCGGCGGCGGCTACGTCCTGGAGGTCGTCTGCCGCATCAACGGCGAGGTCGTCTCCCGCGGCACCGCCGTGACGACGCCCGAGCCCACCGCCTACGTCTACCCCGGCCAGGGCATCCAGGCCCCCGGCATGGGCTTGGACGAGATGAACTCCTCCAAGGCCGCCCGGGAGATCTGGGAGCGGGCCGACGCCCACACCCGCGCCGAGCTGGGCTTCTCCGTCATCAACCTGGTGCGCGACAACCCCACCGAGATGACCGCCCGCGGCGTCACCTACCGCCACCCCGAGGGCCTGCTCAACCTCACCCAGTTCACCCAGGTGGCCCTGGCCACCGTGGCCATGGCGACCACCGCGCGCCTGGCCGAGGCCGGTGCCCTGGTGGAGAACGCCGCCTTCGCCGGCCACTCCCTGGGCGAGTACACGGCGCTGAGCGCCTACGGGCGCGTCATGCCCGTGGAGACGACCATCTCGATCGTCTTCCAGCGCGGCTCGACCATGCACTCCCTGGTGCCCCGTGACGCCGACGGCGCCTCGAACTACCGCATGGGTGCCCTGCGCCCCAACCAGGCGGGCATCAAGGCCGACGAGGTCGAGGCCTACGTGCGCTCGATCTCCGAGGCCACCGGCGAGTTCCTCCAGATCGTCAACCACAACCTGGCCGGCGTCCAGTACGCCGTGGCCGGCACGATCAAGGGCCTGGACGCCCTGGCCGCCGACGCCCGCGCCAAGGCCAAGGCCCGCGGCGGCAAGAACCCCTTCATGTTCGTGCCCGGCATTGATGTGCCGTTCCACTCCGAGGTGCTGCGCCCCGGCGTGCCGGAGTTCCGTGGCCGGCTGCTCGAGCTCGTCCCCGAGGACCTGGACGTCGCGCGCCTGGTGGGCCACTACGTTCCCAACCTCGTGGCCCGGCCCTTCGCCCTGACCCAGGACTTCGCCCGTTCGATCCTTGAGGTCGTGCCCTCCGAGCCCGTTGAGGAGATCCTGGCCGACTGGGACTCCTGGGCGAAGCGCCCCACGAAGCTGGCCCGCGTCCTGCTCGTCGAGCTCCTGGCCTGGCAGTTCGCCTCCCCGGTGCGCTGGATCGAGACCCAGGAGGTCCTGCTGTCCTCCCCGAGCGAGGGTGGCCTGGGGATCGAGCACATCGTCGAGGTGGGACTGGCCAATTCCCCCACCCTGGCGAACCTGGCCACCAACACCCTGCGTCTGCCCCAGCACGCCGGACGCCACGTCACCGTGCACAACGCTCGCCGCGACGAGGCCCGGGTCCTGGCCACCGACACCGATCCGGCCGTCGAGCTCACCGAGCCGAACTTCGATGTTCCGGCCGCCGAGGAGCCGGCTG
>CAJZFF010000449.1 GCA_915069725.1 uncultured Actinomyces sp. | reverse complement strand
CACCGGTATGCGCAGCGTGTGGGTCTTCCCGGGGCAGGCGGCCGACGACGAGGACGGGATCTACCTGCGCGAGCACTTCAACCAGATCCGCACCGACCCCCACGTGTGCGAGATCCTTCAGCAGCACGGGATCCGCTACTTCTACGCCGACAAGGACATTCGCTTCAACAACTCCCAGCTCAGCAAGATCCGTCCCGGGCTGTACGGGGTTGACACCTCCAGCGGATTCACCCTCATCGACAGCGGAGGCTCAGCCGCGCTGTGGCGCATCGACATCTGCGGCTGACAGCCTCAGCTGACAGCCGCAGGTGCCCTGAGAGCGCCTCAGCTCATGTCGTGCGTGTTGCCCGTACTCATGGGCACGACGGGCTCGGTGCCCCAGGCCCCCTCCAGGAACAGTCGGGCCCACAGGCCCGTCGAGGAGGCCCCCCGAGCCATGCGCCTGATCTGCTCCGTGCGGGGCATGGGGGCGTTGAACGCCTCGAAGGCCATGGGATGGTGAAGCATGGTCCTCATGGAGACTGCTCGTGCCAGGGCCGTGCGGGTGCCGGTGACGGTCAGTGCCGTCATGAGCAGGCGCCGTGGCCCGGCGGGGATCCGAGCCGCCGGCGCCTCGAAGAGCTGCGAGGCGGTGCCCGTCGCCTCGGCGTAGGCCTCCGCCGTGAACTGCGCGTACCAGTCGCGAGTGGCGGTCAGCTCCTCCGATCCCCGCAGCCAGGCGTGCCACATCTCGGTGTCGAGCATCGGCAGCGCCCAGCCGTATCCGAAGGCCTCGTAGGCCTTGAAGGACCCGTTGATGTACTTGGCCTGACGTTCCTGGAGGTTGACCCACTCCAGGAGCTCCTGGATGCAGCGTCCGCCTCCGGGCAGGTCCTCGCCCGGGTTCGTCGGGAAGGAGACCTCCTGGGCTCCCTGCATCACTGCCCGGCGCAGCAGGGGCAGGTGGCGCCACGCATCTCGGTCCCCCTGAAGCAGCGAGTGGTGGTGGGCCACAGCGGTGAGTACCTCGCTGCGTGAGGGGCTGCCCTCGAGCAGGTGCTCGTCATGCATGTTGCCGACGATCGTGTGGCCGGGTAGGAACACCGCATCGGTGTCGATCAGGGCCTTGCGGCGCATCTGGAGCAGGGCGTACCAGTCCTGGACGTGTGGCAGGGAGGTCAGGCCCCAGGTACGCCTCTGGAAGTCGACGCCGTCGGGCCCGGCCCAGGTGCGAGCCACCTCAGCGGGGTCCAGGTCGACCGTGAACCAGTCCATCCCGAGAGCCTCGGCGACGCCCCGGGAGATGGCGACCTCGGCGCTGCCCGGCACCCCGTAGGTGAAGGTCACTACGTCGCGGGCCCCGTGGCGCTTGAGCCAGACGGCCAGCAGGCGGGAGTCCAGCCCACCGGAGAGCGGAACGAGGATCTGGCGGCCGTCGATGTCCTGAAGGACGCGCTCGACCGCGGTGTCGAGCGCGGTGCGGAAGACGCCCGCAAACTCCTCTGGGGAGGTGATCGGGTCGGCGGCGTACCGGTAGGTCTCCCACGAGCGGCTGCTCCAGGTGCCGTCGGGGCGCAGTTCCACCACCGAGCCGGCCGGGGTGGCGTAGACCTCGTGGGCCAGTGTCCGCGTCCCCGGTGTGAAGCCCGCGTGCAGGAAGACCTCGGCGGCCTCCTCGTCGCGCACCCAGGTCGGGGCGTGGCGGCGCAGCTCCTCAGGGTCGTCGCTGATGACCCAGGTGTCGCCCGCGCGGGTGAACAACAGGTGGTGGGAACGGGTGCGGTCCGTGGTCAGGCGCACGAGACCGTCATCGGCCTCGATGAGTGTCCAGGCCCCCGTGCGCCGCTCGGGCTGCTCGCGCCGCAGGGACTCCAGGTCACCGGACCCGGGCGGTAGCGGTCGCCACAGGTGGTACTGGGGCGCTGGGGACGCTGTGGGCTCATTGCCCGCTGGACCGTGTGTCCACGTCGGAGACGTCAGGTGAAGGCGGTATCCGGAAGGGGACGTGTCCGTGCGGTCCGTGTGGTCCAAGTCGTGCATGTGGACATGGTAAGCGCCGTATCATACGGAGGGCTGCTACCCGAGCCGCCATCTGAGCATCAACCTGAGCCTCAGCCTGATCCGTCGGAAGGACCAACCCGTATGCGCATCGCCGTCGTCGCCCTGGGCAAGATCGGACTGCCTCTGGCCGTCCAGTACGCAGACAAGGGCCACGAGGTCATCGGGGTCGACGTCAACCCCGCCGTCGTCGAGGCCGTCAACGCTGGAATCGAGCCCTTCCCCGGCGAGGCCCACCTGGCCGAGAAGCTCGCCGCGCTGAGCCCCGCCACCGGCAACGGCGCCCTGCGCGCCACCACCGACTACGCCGAGGCCATCCCCGAGGCCGACGCCATCGTCCTGGTCGTGCCGCTCTTCGTCAACGACGCCACCTGGGAGCCGGACTTCGCCTGGATGGACGACGCCACCCGCTCCCTGGCCGCCCACCTGACCCCCAACACCCTCATCTCCTACGAGACCACCCTGCCCGTGGGCACGCTGCGGGGCCGCTTCAAGCCCATGATCGAGGAGATCAGCGGCCTGAAGGAGGGCGCAGATTTCCACCTCGTCTTCAGCCCCGAGCGGGTCCTCACCGGC
>CAJZFF010000448.1 GCA_915069725.1 uncultured Actinomyces sp. | reverse complement strand
CCAACCCGACGACCGCGACGCCGCCGACGACCGCGCAGATGCCGCCCACGGCGTCCAACCCGCCCGCGACCCCGCCGGTGAACACCCCGACGACCACCACGCAGGAGCAGCCGCCGAGCACTCCGGGTGCTCCGGTGCCGCCCACCTCCACCCCGAAGACGCCGAACGGCGGCACCCCGCCGCTGGCGCACACCGGTGCTAACGCCGTTGCGCTCGTGCTGCTCGCCGGCGCCGGCCTGGGTGGCGGTGCCCTGCTGGTGGCTCGTCGCCGCAACGCCTCCTGAACGCGGGTAACCGCTTCTCGAGCCTGAACGCTCTGTCAGCAGAGCCCATCCAGTGGCCCCTCTCCGGTTCAACCGGGGCGGGGCCACTGGTCGTCTGCGCGCAGGGGTCCCGCCCCGACGGCCTGGCTCGGCGGATCTGCCGAAAGCAGGAGAGCCCCGTCCGATCGTCTCGGCCATGGGGAGGAGGAAGCCTCCCCACCAATCATTCTCTCGAGGGGCGCTTATCGCACGGCTGTTTTCTAACCTGAAGGCATGAGCGCAACGACCTCTTCCTCATCGTCCTCACTGACCTCCTTCCTCTCCTCCCTGGAGCAGCCGCCTCCGGCCTGGGGGTACTCCGACAGCGCGGCCGCCCCGGTGTCCCTGGGCCTGGGACGGGTGATCGGCCGACTGCTCAAGCAGATCATCTGGCGTCGCTGAGAGCCCCACCCCGTCCGCGCGCAGCCTCAGGCCGGCGCCGGAAGCACCCCTGCCGGCCTCATCGCACTGGGGAGCACAGGGCCGGCCGTGTGTCCACAGGCGGACATGCAAGCGCTCCACGGCCGATGCCCCTTATGCTGGCCCGCAGTGATGGCCAGCGCCGGTGGGCGGTCGGTTGACCGTGCCAGCCGATCGGCCCCATCGCATGACGCAGTCGAAGTGCCCACGCGCGGCACGCTACACAGCACACACAGCAAGGTGGTCATCCCGTGGCTCAGGACCTCTCACCCGCCCAGCGCACACTCACCGTCGGCGTCCTCGGCGCCGGGACCGTTGGCAGCCAGGTCATTCGCCTCCTCACCGAGCAGGCCGACGACTTCGCCGCCCGCTCCGGCGCACGTCTTGAGATCACGGGCGTCGCCGTCCGCGACGTCAACGCGCCGCGTGACTTCGCCGTCCCCCAGGACCTCCTCACCGATGACGCCACCGCCGTCGCCACCGGCAACGACCTGGTCATCGAGCTCATCGGCGGGATCGAGCCGGCCCGCACCCTCATCCTGGCCGCCTTCAAGGCCGGGGCCAGCGTCATTACCGGCAACAAGGCCCTCATCGCGGCCCACGGCCCCGAGCTCTACACCGCCGCCGCGGCCGCAGGCACCGACTTCTACTACGAGGCCGCTGTTGCCGGCGCCATCCCGGTGGTCTACGCGCTGCGCGAGTCCATGGCCGGCGACCGCGTCACCAGCGTGCTCGGCATCGTCAACGGCACCACCAACTACATCCTCGATGAGATGAGCACCAAGGGCCTGTCCTTCGAGACCGCCCTGGCCACCGCCCAGGAGCTCGGCTACGCCGAGGCCGACCCCACCGCCGACGTCGACGGCCTGGACGCCGCCGCCAAGGCCGCCATCATCGCCTCCCTCGCCTTCCACACCCGCGTGGGCCTCGACGACGTCTCCGTCGAGGGCATCCAAGAGGTCACCGCCGACGACATCCGCGAGGCCCACGCCTCGGGCTGCGAGCTCAAGCTGCTCGCCATCGCCCAGCGCCGCGAGGACGAGCACGCCCGCGGCGTCTCCGTACGCGTCCACCCCGCCCTCGTGCCCAACGACCACCCGCTGGCCAGCGTTCACGGCGCCTACAACGCCGTCCTGGTCGAGGCCGAGAGCGCCGGGCGCCTCATGTTCTACGGTCAGGGCGCAGGAGGAGCCCCGACAGCATCCGCAGTCCTGTCCGACGTCGTCGCCGCCGCCGCCCACCGGGTCCACGGCGGCCAGGCCCCCCGCGAGTCCTCTTACGCGAGCCTGCCGGTCCTCGGCCCCGAGGCCGCCGTCACCCGCTACCAGATCCAGCTGCGCTCAGACGACGCCGTCGGCTCCCTGGCCGCGATGGCCTCCGTCTTCGCCGAGAACGAGGTCTCCATCAACTCGGTGCGTCAGAGCGCCTACGTCACCTCCGACGGCAGCCACGACCAGGCCGTCGTCACCTTCGTGACGCACCCGGCCCCCGTCTTCCACCTCGACGCCGCCGTCGAGGGTCTGCGGGACTCCGACCGGGTCGCCGAGGTCGTGTCCATCCAACGCGTCGAGGGCGAGTGACATGCGCATCGTCTACGAGCGCGCGGCCGTCCGGGTTCCGGCCACGACGGCGAACATGGGACCCGGTTTCGACTCCTTCGGCATGGCCTTCCGCTACTACGACGAGGTCTCGGTGCGGCCGATCACCGGCACCACCCGCGTCATTGTCGAGGGCGTGGGCGCCGAGACGGTCCCCACCGATGACAACAACCTCGTCGTGCAGGCGCTGCGAGCCGGTCTGGACGCCGTCGGCGCCCCACAGGCCGGCTTCGAGATGCGCTGCGTCAACCGGATCCCCCACGGCGGGGGCATGGGCTCGTCCGCCAGCGCCGCC
>CAJZFF010000447.1 GCA_915069725.1 uncultured Actinomyces sp. | reverse complement strand
GGACCGCATGCGCCGCGAGTTCAAGGTCGAGGCGAATGTCGGCAATCCGATGGTCGCGTACCGCGAGACCATTCGCAGGAAGGTCGACAAGATCGAGTACACGCACAAGAAGCAGACCGGCGGCTCCGGCCAGTTCGCCCGAGTGCAGATGTCCTTCGAGCCTCTGGAGGAAGCCCCGGCGGCTGAGGATGGGGAGGAGAAGGCGCACTACGAGTTCGTCAACTCCGTCACGGGGGGCCGCGTGCCTCGCGAGTACATCCCCAGCGTCGACGCGGGCGTCCAGGACGCCATGCTCACGGGCGTGCTGGCCGGCTACCCGGTGGTGGACGTGAAGGCCACACTCCTCGACGGCGCCTACCACGAGGTGGACTCCTCGGAGATGGCCTTCAAGATCGCTGGGTCCATGGCCTTCAAAGAAGGCGCGCGAAGGGCCTCCCCGGCTCTCCTCGAGCCCGTCATGGCCGTTGAGGTCCGCACTCCCGAGGAGTACATGGGCGACGTCATCGGCGATCTGAACTCCCGTCGCGGCATAATCCAGTCCATGGAGGACGCCGTCGGCGTCAAGGTCATCAAGGCTGCCGTGCCGTTGAGCGAGATGTTCGGCTACGTCGGCGACTTGCGCTCCAAGACGCAGGGGCGTGCCGTGTACTCGATGGCCTTCGACTCCTATGCCGAAGTGCCCCGGAACATCGCTGACGAGATCATCGCCAGAGCCAAGGGCGAGTGACCCTCGCGGGGCTGACCGGGTCCGATCGCCCGGCTTCGCGCGCCCCGTGCGGGGTGCGCACTTCCAGTAAGATTTCCAACAATCCATCAGTAGAGACTCTCAGCGTCGTCACGGCTAGCATGTGCTTAGTCGAGTCCCGACGAAGAGAACTACCCGAGTCCCAGGAGGACACCAGTGGCCAAGGCCAAGTTCGAGCGGACCAAGCCGCACGTCAACATCGGAACGATCGGTCACGTCGACCACGGTAAGACGACGCTGACCGCTGCGATCTCCAAGGTTCTGCACGACGAGTACCCCGAGCTGAACCCCTTCACCCCCTTCGACGAGATCGACAAGGCTCCTGAGGAGCGTCAGCGCGGTATCACCATCAACATCGCGCACGTCGAGTACGAGACCGACAAGCGCCACTACGCGCACGTCGACGCCCCCGGGCACGCCGACTACATCAAGAACATGATTACCGGTGCCGCCCAGATGGATGGCGCGATCCTCGTGGTCGCCGCCACCGACGGCCCGATGGCCCAGACCCGCGAGCACGTCCTGCTCGCCCGCCAGGTGGGCGTCCCCGCCCTCCTCGTGGCCCTCAACAAGTCCGACATGGTGGACGACGAGGAGCTCCTCGACCTGGTCGAGATGGAGGTGCGCGAGCTGCTGTCCTCCCAGGACTACGACGGCGACGAGGCTCCCGTCATCCGCGTCTCCGCTCTCAAGGCCCTCGAGGGCGACGCCGAGTGGGCCGGCAAGATCAAGGAGCTCATGGACGCGGTGGATGACTTCATCCCCACCCCCGAGCGTGACATGGACAAGCCCTTCCTCATGCCCATCGAGGACGTCTTCACCATCACCGGTCGCGGCACCGTCGTCACCGGTCGTGTGGAGCGCGGCAAGCTCCCGATCAACTCCGAGGTCGAGATCCTCGGTATCCGCGAGGCCCAGAAGACCACGGTCACCGGTATCGAGATGTTCCACAAGCAGATGGACGAGGCCTGGGCCGGCGAGAACTGCGGTCTGCTCCTGCGCGGCACCCGTCGCGAGGACGTCGAGCGCGGTCAGGTCGTCTGCAAGCCCGGCTCCATCACCCCGCACACCGAGTTCGAGGGCCACGTCTACATCCTCACCAAGGATGAGGGCGGTCGTCACAACCCCTTCTACTCGAACTACCGTCCGCAGTTCTACTTCCGGACCACGGACGTCACCGGTGTCATCACCCTGCCCGAGGGCACCGAGATGGTCATGCCCGGCGACACCACCGAGATGACCGTCCAGCTCATCCAGCCCATCGCCATGGAGGAGGGCCTCGGCTTCGCCATCCGTGAGGGTGGCCGCACCGTCGGCTCCGGCCGCGTCACCAAGGTCATCAAGTGACCCACTGACGCTCCGCGCCTCCGCGTAGCACCAGACCTCCCCGGTCAGAGCAGCTGCTCCGACCGGGGAGGTCTTTTGTGTCCTTGAACCGAGGGGTGACGCCCTACCGACGGCACGAATAGTAGTAATAGTGACATCAATAATGCGTGGGTGTGATGCCGCCGTAATAAAAGGCATCGCAATGCAGTAACGGACGATTTCAGATCTATTACCGGCACGGTTTCTCTCGGTTTCTTGGGCTAGTTTATCGACGGTGCCCAGGTGTGGGTGTCAACGCTTGTGAACAGGCGGTTGCAACGTTGTTCCGTTGGTGCCGTCGGACGAGACGGACGTGTTCGCTGGAGAACACGCTCCCGATTTAACCCTGTCATGCGCAGCCTTCCCCGGCGGCGCACAGTGAAAGGAAATCCCAACCCATGAAGTACAACGCCAGCACGCTGGGGCGTCGGGCTGCAGCCACAGCCGGTGTCCTCACCCTGGCCGTGCTTGGTCTGGCCCCCATGGCTCAGGCCGAGAACGCCAA
>CAJZFF010000446.1 GCA_915069725.1 uncultured Actinomyces sp. | reverse complement strand
CGGAAGCCGGCGTGGGCGACGAGCTGGCGGGCACCGATACGCATGGTGAGGTCCTGGACATTGATCACGCGCGCCATCGTACGGGTCCGCCGCTCCTGCTCAGCGCAACGGACCTATCAGTCCCACCACATCCACCAGCCGACTCCTCCGCCGGCCCACTCGGGCCGGGTACGCACGATGTCGTCCGGGATGCACCGGGCGTCGAGCTCGTAGCGCTCCCTGACCCGCTCCCACAGCGCGGAGCACTGGCAGAGCCGGCTGTGCTCGGCGAAGACCTCATAGCCCTGCAGGTCGGGGTCAGCGACCCACAGGGCCTCAGCACTCAGGCGCTCGTCCTCGCGCTGGGGGCCGATCCCGTAGCCGGACAGGCGCACTCGCCCGTCCGCGCCGGCACAGGCGGTCAGCATTGCCTTCAGACTCGGGGAGAGGTTCTGTCGGTCGGCCAGCGCCGGCACTGGGATGCGGGCGAGCAGGTCGGCCGCCGTGGCGGCGTCCATCCCACGGAAGGGCACGTAGTCGCTCACCGGGGCGCCCAGGGCATCCAGGCGCAGTGGGGTCTCCCCCGGCAGGCAGCGCGGGGTATCGAGCCAGGGCTCAATCAGGCGCCACAGGCCGATGCGCACCGTCCACCCCGGTGGACCGTAAAGGCGCGGCGAATCGGGCGAGCCGGTCGAGGCCGGAACGGGAGGCGGAGTCGTGGTGGGTGGGCGAATCGGGATGTTCGGTAGGACCGGCGATGCCGGATGTGCGGCCAGGGAGGTCTGCGCGCTCATATCGAGCTCCTTCGCGTGAGACGGGGTCGGTGTGCCTCAAGCGTGCAAAACCCGCTCCCGCGGTGCACCCACTGGCCCGAGCACCTGTGCGCACAACCCGCCTCAACTGCGCAAACACCGACCAGTGGATACCGGGATCGCGCAGCTTCTCGGCCAATGTCCGTCCCGGGCCAGGTGCAGGCGCCATCCAGACGGACTGTTCCCTTTTTGTTCTGAGCCATGAGACAGTACCCTCTTCCTCAACCACCTTTTTGCGCCCGTGTGGCGCACGAGGTGTCAGATCCCCACCACCGAGAGCGAGCCAGTCGGAGAGTCGGAGAGCACTGGGGTGCATCCTCCATCCTCGTCACCTTCGCTCAGTAGGAAAGGGCCCGAATGGCAACCACGACCTCAACCCCTGAGGCAATCCTCGACGCCGTGGGCGGCGCCGAGAACATCATCCATTTCACCCACTGCGCCACCCGACTGCGCTTCGAGCTCAAGGACGCCTCCGGCATCGACAAGGCGACCGTCGAGGCCATCCCGGGTGTCATGGGCGCCGTCCCCCAGTCCGGGGACCGCTACCAGATCGTCATCGGTGGTGCCGTGCAGAGCGTGTACGACGAGATCAACAGCCTGCCGGCCATGAAGAACCAGGGCGGCTCCTCCGGCTCGGGCCAGTCCGACGCCGACGTCAAGGCCGCCGCCCGGGCCAAGGCCCGCGGCAAGAACGCCTACGTCGACGCCTTCTTCGAGTACCTCTCGGACTCCTTCCGCCCCCTGCTGCCGGCGCTGCTCGGCGCCTCCCTCATCATCGCGGGTGAGGCCATCTGTGAGGCCTTCGGTCTCATCAACACCCACGCGGACGCGACGGAAAAGCCGGCCACGCTGCTGTTCGTCGACGCCATGTTCCGTGCCGTCTTCTACTTCCTGCCGGTTATGGTGGCCTACAACGCCTCCAAGAAGCTCAAGATCGACCCGTGGGTCGGCACCGCGGTCATGGCGGCGCTGCTCACGCCGGAGTTCGTCGACCTGGAGAAGCACCCGAGCACGACCTGCATCGACAACGCAACGATCAACTCCAAGCTGTGCACGGCGCACATTGCCGGGCTGCCCATGCAGCTCAACGGCTACGGCGGCCAGGTCTTCGTCCCCCTCATGATGGTGGCCATCCTGGCCCTGGTCTACAAGGGACTGGTCAAGGTCGTTCCGACCAACGTGCAGATGGTCTTCGTGCCCTTCCTGTCCTTCGTCATCATGATGCCGGTGACCGCCTTCCTCATCGGCCCCCTGGGTATCTGGATCGGTACCGGCCTGGGAACGGCCCTGTTCTGGCTGAACTCCCACGCGCCGATCATCTTCGCGATCCTCATCCCCATGGTCTACCCCTTCCTGGTGCCGCTGGGCCTGCACTGGCCGCTCAACGCCCTCATGCTGGCCAACATCGCCTCCGCGGCCACGAACCACACCGATTTCATCCAGGGCCCCATGGGCGCCTGGAACTTCGCCTGCTTCGGTGCCACTGCGGCCGTCCTCGTGTGGTCCTTCCGCGACAAGGACGATGAGATGCGCCAGACCGCCACCGGTGCCCTCTTCGCCGGTCTGCTCGGTGGTATCTCCGAGCCGAGCCTCTACGGTATCCACCTGCGCTTCAAGCGCATCTACCCGTTCATGCTCGTCGGCTGTGCCGTGGGCGGCCTCGTCCAGGGCATCGGCAGCATGCTGGGAGGCATCGAGGGCGTCACGACCACGACCTTCGTCTTCACCTCGCTGCTGACCATCCCGGTCTTCAACCCCATGTGGCTCTACGGCATCTCCGTCGCCGCGGCCTTCGCCACCTCCTTCTTCCTCATCGTCACCTTCGG
>CAJZFF010000445.1 GCA_915069725.1 uncultured Actinomyces sp. | reverse complement strand
CGTCTCGGGCATGGCCGCCTGGATGGCGAACAGGAGAGCCGAGTCGATGAAGACCACGCCCAGTCCCACAGTCGCCGCCGCGCACCGGGCCTGCATCGTGTACCAGTTCTCCTCCGAGCGCAGCGCGATCTCGTAGCGCACTCCCGCCCACGAGTTCGGCGCGAGTCTGCGCCGCGCCATCCGGCGACCCAGCACCACGAGCAGGATGCCGGTCACGCTCAGGATCAGGCTCATGAGTAGGGAGCATGCTGTCTCAACCATCGATGTCCCTCGTCATCCGTCGCAGTGGTGGAGGTTCTCGGTTCCGGTGAGTTCTCTCTGAAGAGTACACCGCGAGGGCGCACGGTGGGTCTCGCGGGCGCACCGTGGAGGTGCAGTCGGCGGGCCCTGAGGTGCGTCCTCGCGGCTCGATGGGGCGAATACGTGGTGAATGCGGATCAGGGCTTCTTGCTGCTACGGCGCTTCTTGGGGATGAGGGCGGCGGCGACGAGCAGACCTCCCAGGCCCGCCAGGCAGGCGATGGCCGTCGTCGTGAAGTCGAAGCGCAGCCCCAGGCCCGCCGCGATGAGCAGCCCACCCACCAGGAGCAGGAAGGCCCCCCACAGGAGAGTGGAGCCCTTGATGTCCTGGGGTGCCTGCGGGCGGTCCCGGTCAGTGACCGTCCCGGCGCTCCACACCGGACTCGACGACGATGTGGGCGGCGAGCCCGCGGAGGCCGTCTCCGCGCCGGCGTCCTGAGAGGCGGGCAGTGGCATGGTGACCGGCTGAGTCTCCGGCTCAGCTGCCGGCTCGGCCGCGGGCTGAGTCGCCGGTGGGGTCAACGGCTGGGTGTCTCCGGCGGCCGGGAAGGGCCTGGTGGCGTCCTCGCCGGTCGCCTCGGTGCTGGTGCTGCCGACGTCGTCGGGCGACGTCGTGGAAGAGGTGCTGCTCATGGGGTCTCCTTGGGTGGGCCCGGGATGCGCCCGGGGAAGAGTTCTGGTGGCTGAGGCCGGTGTGCCGGCGCGATCAGCCGGCTGTTGGACTGGCCGTGGCGGACTGCTTGGTAGGAGTCGGGGTTGCTGATCCGGAGGGACTCGGGCTCGCACTGGGCTGTGCGGCGCCCTGCCCAGACAGGGTCCTTTGCACGCAAGAGTCGTAGGAGGCGCGCTCCTTGGAGGTCAGGTCGGACAGGTCGCCCCAGTCGACGCCCTCGCTGCGGTCGCCCTCGTCCACGCTCTCGTGGGCCGTGCGGATGCAGGTCTCAGCGTCCTTGGCTGTGATGGCCTGGTGGTTCATACCCGGAACCGGCAGGTCGTCGCCGTGGGCATCGCCCTTCTCGTCGAACCACATGCTGACGATCCACACGGGCTCCTCGACGTTGCCGTACCAGGAGACGGTGTTGCTGCGCTCCTCGATGTTGATCGTCCCGGTGTCCACCGAGGCGTTGATGGTGATCCGCGGCCGCTGGTTGTCACTGTTGGGGGAGGCCAGGGTGCGTTTGATGTTCAGGCCGCCGCTGGAGCTGCTGTAAGCGGGGATGGTCTTGCCAGTCACGTCATAGGTGCGTGGGCCGTCGTCGTCCTGATCCATCTGGCGGCCGTTGACGGTCCAGGCCCGGGCGACTTGTGAGTCGATCGCCCCCATGTCGACGTCGGTCCTGACCTCCACCCGCTGGTCGGTGTCGGTCTTGATGCGGAGGGTCCCGACATCGAGGTGGGCGGTGATGGTGGAGAGCTTGCCGGCCTCCGTGGCGGGCATGCCGCGCAGATCCAGGGTGAGGTCACCAATGTCCTTGTTGCGGGTGACGCTGCCACCGCTGGCCGACGCCGTCAGCTCCTGCCAGGTCACCGTGCTTGAGGAGGCGGTGGTCGCGTTCCTGAGGGTCTCGAAGGGCATGCGGGCCAGGCTCGTGGGGACGATCGAGGCAGTGGCCAGAGCTGGGATCGCAACGACGAACAGGACCGGCCAGCCCAGCACCGTCATCCAGCCTCCGTGCCGACGACGCAGGCCACTGACGACGATGCCCGCTCCCAGGAGGGCGACCAGGGTGCCGATGAGGATGAACTGGCCCTGGAGCAGGCCGACGCGATGGGTCGCCGTGGCGTACCAGATGCCCGCCGCGGTCAGGAGTCCCAAGCCCAGGACCGCCAGCGACAGCGAGGAACCGGGGCCGGGGCGACGCGGGCGCGGCGGACGGACCGGCGCGGGGGCCGACTGGTAGGGCTGGTACTGCCGGTAGGAGCGGTTCTGCCAGGTCGGGCCGTTGGCAGGCCGGCCGAAGGCTGAGACACTGGGGCTGGAGCCGGGCGCGGAGGAGGTGGAGGAGTCTGAGGCTGCCGATGACCCGGCCGCCGAGGAGGAGCCCGCAGGCGCGGCCTGACTGGTCTGGTCACCAGGGCGGCTCCCCGATGACTGCGTGGCGCCGTGCTGAGTGGTCTGCCAGGTCTGGGGCCCCTGAGGGTCACGCC
The DNA here is from genome assembly GCA_915069725.1 of uncultured Actinomyces sp. Lineage (GTDB taxonomy): Bacteria > Actinomycetota > Actinomycetes > Actinomycetales > Actinomycetaceae > Actinomyces. Next base: position 180 of record CAJZFF010000445.1, on the reverse strand, counting down.
GACGTCCGCGACGGTTCTGAGCGAAACGAACGGCGAGGATGACAGCCAGGACGGTCAGCCCCAGCCAGAAGAGTGACCACACGGGGGCCGCCACCCCTGGGATACCCCACAGCTTGACGTACCAGCTGGGGATGAAACCGTTGTCGAGCGTCGACATGCCAACGATCGTCGTGCCGATGG
>CAJZFF010000444.1 GCA_915069725.1 uncultured Actinomyces sp. | reverse complement strand
GGTCTTGAACGTCTTCACCAGTGAAGGCTGGACCGTCTCCCCCTTCTCCGGAGACACCGTCCAAATCTCCCGCGGCAAGAAGGGCATGTCCATCGCCTTCGGCGCGCTCATGGGCGATACCTTCTATCTTTCGCAGAACCTTCAGTTCGGGACCGGCCCTCGGGGCGAGACCCTAGTGCGCTACCTCTCCTCGACGGACTCTGCCTTCATCGGCGGGGCGATGGGCATGCACAAGTCCTTGAAGACGCACGAAGAGTACGTCGCCAAACTCGCCCAGGTCTTGCAGTCCCAGGGGATCCTCCTGGGCGTGCAGTAACTTGCGCCCCCACGAGAACCTTTTTCTCACTCACCGACATTTTCTTCACAGATGACGCGTATTCGCGTCGTTTTTGAAGAAAATGTCGATGTGTGTCGATGTATGTCGATGTTCATCCGGGGAGCCGGACCAGGGGCAGGTAGGCGGACAGGTCGCAGCGCTCGCCGGAGGCCTGGAGGGCGCCGCTGTTCAGGGCGTCCTGCCAGGTCAGTCGGCCAGTGGCCAGGGCCAGCCAGGTGGGAGCATCGGTCTCGACGACGCTGGGCGGGGTTCCCCGGCGGTGGACGGTCCCGGCGACGGCCTGGGTGACGCCGAAGGGCGGGACCCGTACCTCGACCGATCGCCCGGGGGCGCAGGCTGCGAGCTCCTCGAGGGTGTAGCGCACGGCGGTGGCGGTCACCCGACGTCGGGCGGCCCGGTCGGTGGGACTGGCGGAGTCGGTGCTGGCTCCGCTTCCAGCTCCGGCCGGTTCGTCGTCGGACGTGCCCTGCTCCTGGGCCCACTGGCGCAGGGCCTGAGCGCCGGCGTCGGGGTCGATGCGTCGTCTTGCAGCCATGGCGCGAAGCCTATGCCGGAGCAGCCCGGAACTGGCAGGCAAGCCCAGCCCGACGGCGCAGCAAACCCGGCCCATCGAGGACTGCGTTCTCCACCCAGGACGTACTTCTCCCCCAAATGACTGCGCCCGGGCCGTCACCTTCTGCAGGAGAACGCAGTCCTCGACCGAAAGGTACGTCCACGATTTCGGGAGGCCCGCCCCACAGGGACGTTCCGCGCCGTCGGGGACAGTTCCATACAGCCGGTGGCGTCCTGCGCCGTCGGGGACATCCTGCGCGGCAGGGTGCGTGTCGCCCCAGGCGGGGGCATTCGACGCCGTCGGGGACAGGAATCCTGTCCCCGCACGCGCGGGATGCCCCCGGTGGGAGGGAAGTGTCCCCGGCCGCGTGAAGTGTCCCCGCCGAAGGACAAGGACACTGAGCCCCACGACCCCGGCCCCTCACGTCCTCACACACGTCGTGCGGGGCCCCGCACCTGCTGGGACCCCGCACGACGACGCGGCGATAAGGCTCGCCGGCTCAAGCAGCAGCCGTGGCCTGCGACTCAACGCCCTTCGTGCCGTCGGCGTTGCGCCCCAGCCCCTTGAGGACGATGACCAGCGCGGTGCTCACCACCGTCCCGGCCAGGATCGCCAGAAGGAAGCCACCGAAGTTGGTGATGGCGAAGGCGACGAACACACCGCCGTGGGGCGCACGGGAGCCGACGTGCATCGCCATGGTCATCGCACCGGTGATCGCACCGCCGGCCATGGTGGCCGGGATGACGCGCAGCGGGTCGGCGGCGGCGAAGGGGATGGCTCCCTCGGAGATGAAGGACAGCCCCAGCAGCCAGGCGCTACGCCCGTTCTCCACCTCGGCCTTGGTGAACAGCCGCGAGCGCAGGAAGGTCGCGGCGGACATCGCCAGCGGCGGCACCATGCCGGCGGCCATGACGGTGGCCATGATCTCGTAGGGGGCGGTGTTGCTGGCGCTGGCCGCGGACAGGCCCGCAGTGCCGAACAGGTAGGCGGCCTTGTTGACCGGCCCACCCAGATCGAAGCACATCATGAGCCCGAGGATGATCCCCAGGAACACGGCCGACCCGCCCCCGGACATGGAGGTCAGCCCGTTCTGCAGCGCGGTCATGAGGGAGGCCAGGGGCAGCCCGAGAACCAGGTACATGACGGCGCCGACCACCAGCGTGGTGCCCAGCGGGATGATGACCACGGGCATGAGCCCTCGCAGCCAGGCCGGCACGCCGAGCCCGGCGAGCCAGGCCGCGAAGTAGCCCGCGAGGATGCCGCCGACCAGGCCGCCGATGAACCCGGCCCCGACCTCGACCGCGACGACGCCCATGACGAACCCGGGCGCAATCCCGGGCCTGCCTGCCAGCCCGAAGGAGATGTATCCGGCCAGCGCCGGGACGAGGAAGCTCATGGCCGCCTGCCCCAGCAGGAACAGCGTCCACCCGATGTACAGCAGCAGCCCGGACTGCGAGACGGTGATCGTCTCAGTGCCGACGACGTCGCCGGCCGAGTTCTTGATCTCGTGGACGAACTCGTTGCCGGGCAGGTTCCATAGGGAGTAGTCGCTGATGGAGATCTTCTCGTAGAGGTTGGCCACGTCGTACCCGGCCAGGAGGAAGCCCAGGGCGATGAGCAGACCGCCGGCGGCCACGAAGGGGATCATGTAGGACACGCCGGTCATGACGGAGCGCTGGAGGCGCCGTGCCCAGTGCTCGGAGCCCTCCTCGCTCTCCTCGCTCGACTCGCTGCCGGCCGGCACGCGGG
>CAJZFF010000443.1 GCA_915069725.1 uncultured Actinomyces sp. | reverse complement strand
AGGGCATGATGAGGTCGCGCCCCTGGCGGCGCAGGTGGACGAGCATGGCGCCCGATGAGGCGATACGCGCCTCGTAGTCGCCGGCGACCAGGTCGATGAGTTCTCCGTTAATCATGGTTCCTGTCCCAGTGTGCGGGGCGTGCGCCCCTCGGTGGTGGCTTCCTCGGTGAGGTTTACCGTAGCCGCGTGCCGCATCAGGCACAGGCCTCGTCCCGACGCTCGCACGGCAGGGCCGTCGTGTCGCGGACAACGAGCTCGGGGACCACCCGGTAGAGGCGGCCGCCCAGAGGCCGGTCCTCACCGGCCACTTCCGCCGGGATCTGGCCGTCCTGGCCCGGGTGCATCCGGGCCAGCAGCGCCCGTACCGCCACCTCGGCGATGAGGTGGGCGTCCTGGCGCACCGTGGTCAGGGAGAAGGCCGAGGCCGCCGTGACCGGGATGCCGTCGTAGCCGGTGACGGCCAGGTCCTGCGGCACCCGCACCCCTTGACGACGCAGCTCCATGAGAGCCCCGACGGCGCAGTGGTCGTTGAAGCACAGGAGCGCCTCGGGCAGCTCGCCGGCCTCGATGAGGTGGTGGACCGCCCTGGCGCCGCTGTCCTCATCGCCTCCCCCGGGCACCACCCGTGCGCCTCGCCCCAGGCCCCGGCTCTCCATGGCCTGACCGAATCTCTGGATACGTCGCCCCGCGGCGGTCTCCTGCCCGCCGTCCACATGGGTGATGCGCCGCCTCCCGGTGTCGACCAGGTGATCGACGAGCAGCTGGATGCCGACGTCGTCGCGGGAGTGGACCTCGTCAACATCCTCCAGCTCGGCACTGGTGCCGATGAGGACCGTCGGGGTCCGGTCCACGATGCCGGCCAGGGCGTCCACGGAGAGGTCGGGGTCGACCAGGATGAGGCCCTCGCAACGCTGGAGCAGCAGCGAGCGCAGCCCGTCGGCCACATCGCGGTGCGGGGTGGAGGTGGCCAGCACCAGCGCGTGCTCCAGAGCGGAGGCCGCCTGGAAGAGCCCGTCCACGATGAGTCCCTGATAGGCCTGCCCGACGGCGAAGCTGGCGCCGATGAGCCCGGTGTGGCTGCGGCGCAGGAACTGGGCGCGCGGGTCCGCCTGGTAGCCGAGCTCGGCGGCGATGCGCAGGATCTCCTCGCGGGTCTTCTCGGCGACGCCGTCGGAGCCGTTGAGAGCCGCCGAGACGGTGGAGATGGAGCGGCCGGCGCGCTCGGCGACGGTCCTGATCGTGACCCGTCCACCTCGTCCTCGAGGTCCTTCCACGGCAGACGTCTCCCTTTCCACGCCGTTGTGCCTCACGGACCGGCACGGTCCGCGGGAGCCGGGGTCCATCCTTGGACACCGATTGAGCACATCTTATCCGACAACACCAGTGAGCACGAGGCCCTGCTCAGAGCAGGTCATCAGACCTCATACTTCCCTCTTGTCAGGACAAAGTTGCTCTGATATCTTCCTGTGACGTCATTAACGACGGGTGTCTCCTGGGGCTTCCGGACACACCTCCACACGCAGCAGCCGACAGCGTTGTCGGAAAGGACCCTCATGACCAACAAGTCAACACTGGGCATCGGAGTCATCTCCCTGGGCTGGATGGGACGGCTTCACTCCCGCAGCTACCGCGCCATCGCCGAGCGCTTCCCCGAGCTGGGGGTGACCCCACGGCTGGTCGCCGCCGCGGACCCCGTGGACGAGGTGCGTCAGGAGGCGGTGGACAACCTGGGCTTCGAGCGCGCCTACGCCGACTACCGCGACCTGCTGGCAGATCCTGAGGTGGAGGCCGTCTCCATCTGCGCCCCCAACTTCCTCCACCACGAGATGGCCCTGGAGGCCGTCAAGGCCGGCAAGCCCTTCTGGATCGAGAAGCCCATGGGGGTCAGCGCCGCGCAGTCCCGCGAGATCGCCCAGGCCGCCGAGAAGGCGGACCTCGTCACCGCCGTCGGCTTCAACTACCGCCACACCCCGGCCATCGAGTACCTGCGCTCCCTGGTGCGCGGCGGCGAGCTGGGCCGGATCACGAATGTGCGCGTGTGGTTCATCGCCGACTACAACTCCTCCCCCATGGGCCCCCTGACCTGGCGGGCCTCGAAGGAGAAGGCCGGGGCCGGCGTCGTGCCCGACCTCATGAGCCACGGGGCCGACCTGGCCCAGTACATCGTGGGTCGCATCGCCTCGGTCACCGCGATCACCGACACCTTCATCACCGAGCGCCCCATCCCCACCAAGATGGGCATCGGCCACTCGGGCTTCGAGATCGGCGACGAGGTGGGCCCGGTGGAGAACGAGGACTACGTCTCCATGCTGGTGCGCTTCGAGAACGGCACCGTGGGCACCATGGAGTCCTCCCGCGTCAGCGTGGGACCACGCGCCGAGTACGTCGTCGAGGTCTACGGCACGAAGGGCTCGGCCCGCTGGAACTTCGAGCGCCTCAACGAGCTGGAGATCTGCCCCGTGCTCGACGGCGGTGCCTCCCACGGCTACACCCGCGCCATGGCCGGCCCCCAGTGGGGCCAGTGGCAGCGCTTCCAGCCCGCCATCGGCACCTCCATGGGCTTCGACGACATGAAGGCCATCGAGGCCGCGCAGTTCATCGAGTCTATCCTCACCGGCAAACAGGTGGCCCCCTCGGCCGCCGACGCCTGG
>CAJZFF010000442.1 GCA_915069725.1 uncultured Actinomyces sp. | reverse complement strand
CCGAGTCGCCGGTGTGGACGCCCACGGGGTCGACGTTCTCGATGGAGCACACGACCACCACGTTGTCGGCGGTGTCGCGCATGAGCTCGAGCTCGTACTCCTTCCAGCCCAGGATCGACTCCTCCAGGAGGACCTCGGTGGTGCGGGAGGCCGCCAGACCCGCCCCGGCGATGCGATGCAGGTCCGAGTCATTGAAGGCGACACCGCTGCCCAGGCCGCCCATCGTGAAGGAGGGGCGCACGACGACCGGGTATCCGCCCAGGGCATCGACCCCCGCGCGGCACTCATCCATGGTGTGGGCGATCACGCTGCGGGCGACCTCGGCGCCACAACGCTCGACGACGTCCTTGAACTCGTCACGGTCCTCCCCGGCGTTGATGGCCGCGGCGGAGGCGCCGATGAGCTCGACGTCGTACTCATCGAGCACACCGCGCTCGACCAGGCTCATGGCGGCGTTGAGGGCGGTCTGCCCGCCCAGGGTGGGCAGGAGGGCGTCGGGCCGTTCCTTGGCGATGATGGTGGTCAGCACCTCGGGGGTGATCGGCTCGATGTAGGTGGCGTCGGCGACGTCGGGGTCGGTCATGATCGTGGCCGGGTTGGAGTTGACCAGGATGACGCGGATTCCCTCAGCACGCAGGACGCGGCAGGCCTGGGTGCCGGAGTAGTCGAACTCGCAGGCCTGCCCGATGACGATGGGGCCCGATCCGATGACGAGGACGGAGCTGATATCAGGGCGAACAGGCATGTCAGTTCGTGTCCTTGCGGTCCTGGCCCCGGCGGTGCTCCCGCATGAGGCGGATGAATCGGTCGAAGAGGTGCTCGGCGTCATGGGGTCCGGCGGCGGCCTCGGGGTGGTACTGGACGGAGAAGGCCGGCAGATCCAGCGCCCGTAGCCCCTCGACCACACCGTCATTGAGTCCCAAGTGAGAGACCTCCACCCGGCCGTAGCGACCGTTGTCGAAGGGGGCGACGGAGGGCTCGTCGACGGGGGCGTCGACGGCGAAGCCGTGGTTGTGCGCCGTGATCTCCACCTTGCCGGTGGCGCGGTCGACAACGGGCTGGTTGACACCGCGGTGCCCGTAGGCGAGCTTGTAGGTGCCGTAGCCCAGGGCACGTCCCAGGAGCTGATTACCCAAGCAGATGCCGAAGAAGGGGATGCGCGCGTCGAGGACGCCACGCAGGAGCTCGATCTCGGCGTCGGCCGTCCCCGGGTCTCCGGGGCCGTTGGAGAACAGGACGCCATCGGGTTTGAGGGCAAGGATCTCGGAGAGAGTCGTGGACTGGGGCAGGACGTGGACGCGTACGCCTCGCTCAGCGAACTGCCACGGGGTGCGGGACTTGATGCCCAGGTCAATGGCGACCAGCACCGCGACCGGCTCCTGTCCCTCGGCCGGTCCGGCGGGCTCGACGACGTACCCGGAGGGAGCGGTCACCTCGGCGGCCAGGGCGCGGCCGCTCATGGGCGGCTCACTGCGCACGGCCTCCAGGCAGATGTCGATGCAGGCCGGGCTGGGGCCACCAGGGTCAGTGCCTCCGGCAGGCAGGGCGTCCCCGGAGAAGATGCCGCCACGCATCGCGCCCGCCTCGCGCAGATGCCGGGTCAGGGCCCGGGTGTCGACCTCGCAGAGGCCAACGATGCCGGCGTCACGCAGATCGTCCTCCAGCTCCCGACGGGAGCGCCAGCTGGAGGCCCGCCGAGCGGGTTCACGTACGACGTAGCCGGCCACCCAGATACGGTCCGACTCGGCGTCCTCATCGTTGACCCCGGTGTTACCGATGTGTGGCGCGGTCTGCACGACGATCTGGCGGTGGTAGGAGGGATCGGTCAGTGTCTCCTGGTACCCGGTCATACCGGTGGAGAAGACGATCTCTCCAATGGTGCGCCCTTGAGCCCCGTAGCTGCGGCCCCGCAGGGCCCAGCCGTCCTCCAGTACGAGGAGGGCGGCTGGGCGGTGGCTCAGCTCAGGCATGAGCCGAGCCTGCGGGTGTCTCGACGGGAGCGCCGTTCAGCACGGTGGGACGGCCGTGGAGGAAGGTGGCCATGACCTGTCCCGGCAGCTCCATCCCCGCGTAGGGGGTGTTGGTGGAGCTGGTCCACTGGGCGGAGGCGTCGACGGTGCGTCGCACCTCGGGGTCGACCACCGTGATGTTGGCCGGGGCCCCGACCTCGAGCTCGCAGCCCTGGTCGCTCAGACGGCCGATGCGGGCCGGGGTGGAGGACATGGTCCGGGCGATGTCGCGCCAGGTCATGCGGCCGGTGGCGAGCATCGTCTCGATCAGGACACTCAGTGCGGTCTCCAGGCCAGTCATGCCGAAGGCTCCGGCCTGCCACTCGCAGTCCTTGTCCTCCACCGGGTGCGGGGCGTGGTCGGTGCCGACGACGTCGATGGTGCCATCGGCCAGGGCCTCGCGGACCGCCTCAACGTCCTTGGCCGTGCGCAGCGGGGGGTTGACCTTGTACAGCGGCGAGTAGGTGCGGGCCATCTCATCGGTCAGCAGGAGGTGGTGCGGCGTGACCTCAGCGGTGACATTGATGCCGCGGGACTTGGCCCAGCGGATGATCCCGACGCTGCCGGCGGTGGACAGGTGGCACACGTGCAGGCGCGAGCCGACGTGCTCGGCCAGCAGGACGTCGCGGGCGATGATCGACTC
>CAJZFF010000441.1 GCA_915069725.1 uncultured Actinomyces sp. | reverse complement strand
GTGATACTCGGGTTCTCCCCGCACACCGGGCAGGCCGGGTTCTTCGCCACCGGAATCTCCCGTAGGTGCGCCCCCCAGGCGTCGAGCAACGCCAACCTCCCCAGCAGCGGCTGCCCGCCCCCGATCACCAGCTTGAGCGCCTCGGCGGCCTGCATCGTCCCGATGATGCCGGGCAGTACCCCCAGCACCCCCGCCTCCGCGCAGGAGGGCACCGATCCTGCGGGAGGCGGAGCGGGGTGCAGGCACCGGTAGCACGGGCCCCGGCGCGCATCGAAGACCCCCACCTGCCCGTTGAACCCCAGCACCGCCCCGTGCACCAGCGGCAGCCCCAGCATGACGGTGGCGTCATTGACCAGGTACCGCGTGGGAAAGTTGTCCGTGCCGTCGATGACCACGTCCCAGCCGCCCAGCAGGTCCCGGGCGTTATCGGCCGTCAACCGAGTCCGGTGGGCAACGACCTCAACATCAGGATTGAGCGCCCTGATCGCCTCGGCCGCCGAATCCACCTTGGGACGCCCCACCGAGGCCGTGGCATGGATGACCTGTCGCTGCAGGTTGGACACGTCGACGTTGTCGTCGTCAATGAGCCCGATCGTCCCCACTCCGGCGGCCGCCAGGTACAGGGCCGCCGGCGCCCCGAGCCCGCCGGCACCGATGAGCAGGACCCGGGACGCGCGGATGCGCTGCTGCCCCACGACCCCCACCTGCGGCACGAGGGCATTGCGGTGGTAGCGCTCCAGCTCATCGCGGCTCAACGGCCGCAGACGCTCCTCAGCGATCACCGATCCGCAGACGCCAACGCGCTCGCTTCCCTCAACAGCGCTCACTTCGCCCTCCCTCATCTACACCCGGTCCTTCTCTCAACGTCTCAGTGCCGTGGTCCTCAACCCCGGCGGGCCAGGATACGCACCTGCACCGCCTTGATGACGCAGCAGACCTCCCGGCCCTCGGTGATGCCGAGCTCGGCCACGGCACCCGCGGTGACCGCCGCCGACAGGTGCTGTCCCTCCTCCAGCTCCAGGCGCACGCTCACCAGCGCCCCCGAGCGCTCCAGCCCCGTCACCCGGCCGGTCAGGACGTTGCGGGGACTGCCGTGCGGCGCCTGCCGGTAGAGGGCGACGGCGTCAGGCGGCACCAGTGCAATACCCGGCGCTCCGGGGCGCAGCACATCGTCGTGGTCGTCCCGGTGGCCCTGCTCGCCGACATGCCCGTCAGCGTCGTCCTCTCGGGGGCGGCCATGAATGACCCGCCCCGACGGCAGCCGCAGTCCCGGTGCCTCGGCGTCGCCGTCGATGACCCCGGTGAGCACGGCCGTCCCCGTCAGGTGGGCGACGAAGTCCGAACGCGGCGCGGACAGGATCCTCGCCGTCGGCCCCTGCTCCACCACGCGGCCCCGGTCCAGGACGACGACGTCCTCGGCCAGCGCCGTCAGGTCCAGGACGTCATGGGTCACCAGCAGCAGCGTCAGTCTCTCCTCAGCGCATCGACGCGCCACCAGGCGGCGCATCTCCTGGCGGGCGGTGACGTCCAGGGCGGCCATTGGCTCATCCAGGACCAGCAGGCGGGGCCCCGTCGCCAGCGCCCGGGCCAGCGCCACGCGGGCCGCCTGCCCTCCCGAGAGCGTTCCTCCCGGGCGGGAGGCCAGGTGATCGGCCCCGACGGCGGCCAGTTCGGCGCGGGCCCGACGCGTTGCCTCCGCTCGGCTCACCCCCTGGCAGCGCAGCGCGAAGACCACGTTGCCCAGCACGGACATGTGGGTGAAGACGCCCGGCTCCTGGCTGAGCAGCGCCACCTGGCGCCGCCCCGCCCGCACGAAGCCCCCGGGGCCGTCCAGGACTCGTCCGCCCAGCACGACCTGCCCGTTCTCGGCGTCCAGCAGGCCGGCCACCACGGAGCAGACCGTCGACTTGCCCGAGCCGTTGGGGCCAATGAGCGCCATCGTGCGCCCGGCTTTCACCTCCAGGTCGACGACGACGTCGCGCGCCCTCAGGTCGAAGGCGACCTGCAGGTCCTGGCCGCGCCCGGTGCCCTGGGGCGGTTCGGCGGACGCGGTGCTCGTGGAAGAGGGCGCGTCGCCGTCGGATTCCTCATCCGAGGAGGGCTCGGACGACGAGGAGACCTCCTGCTCGGCCTGCTCCCGGCGACCACTCAGCAGCGCACCGACCAGACCGGACCAGTCCACGGTCGTGGCCCCGACGATGATGAACGACATCCCGATGAGCACGACTGCGAGGGCCAGGGCCGTGGCCGTGTCACTCTCCTTCTCCAGGTAGATGGCCAGCGGCATGGTGCGGGTGACGCCCTCCCGGGAACCCGCGAAGGCGATGGTCGCCCCGAACTCACCCAGGCTCCGGCCCAGAGCCAGGGCGGTGCCCCGGGCCAGCGCAGGAGCCGACAGCGGCAGCGTGATCTGCGTCAGCACCCGCCAGAGCCCCGCCCCCAGGGTTCGAGCAGTGGTCTCGGCCTGAGTGTCACGGCTGCGCAGCGCCGCCTCCAGAGTGACCACCAGGTAAGGCATGGCGACGAAGACCTGGGCGAGCACGACGGCGGTCGTCGTGAAGGCGATCGGAACATCCCATGCCTCCAGGTAGGTGCCGAACACGCCCCGACGTCCGAAGGTCGCCAGCAGCGCGATACCGGCAACCACCGGCGGCATCGTCATCGGCAGGATC
>CAJZFF010000440.1 GCA_915069725.1 uncultured Actinomyces sp. | reverse complement strand
CGGGGACGACGTCGATGAAGTCCTGGTTGCGGAAGCCCACCGCCTGCCCGTCCCAGCGCTGGCGCAGGTAGGTTTCGGTGCGGGAGGCCAACTCGGGGTCGGTGAAGCGCATCGGCACGCCGACGACCTCACGTCCCTCGAGGTCGCGCCGGGTGGCTGGGCGGAACAGGGTGAGCAGGTCCGATCCGGAGCCAATCGTGTCGTAGACGAGCAGGTCCTCGTCCAGCCCGGTGGTGAACACGGTGACGCCCGGCGCCCCCTCGACGAAGTCGAGAAGGTCCTCGACGACGCCGGGCGGCAGGGCCGTCGAGTGACGCACGCTGATGTGCTCGTCCACGATGGCCGCCCCCGTGTAGAGGATGGCGTTGTCGAACTCCAGGCCCATGGGCACCACGACGTGCTCCAGCGCCGAGACCGACCTGCCGGTGTTGATGACCAGGAGGTTGCCGGCCGCCCGCCACCGGGCCATTGCCTCGCGGTCACGCAGCGAGATCGTCCCGTTGAAGACGATGGTGCCGTCCAGGTCGGTGGAGATGAGCCTGCGTGGCATGGGAGTCCTTTCCGTTCAGGTTCTGCCGGTCTCCAACCGCCTCAGAGCGGCCTGCGAGCCGCCCAGGAGTCGTGAGGAATCGCTAGGAGCCGTCAGCAGCCTTATTCTCCTCATTCTTCGCCGCAGCGTCAGCGGACTCGTCAGACTCGTGACCCGCTCCCTCCCGACGGGCCCTCTTCTCCTCCTTGCGGGCCTTCTTGGCCTGCTTCTTATCCTCGCGCTCCAGGCGCTCGTGGGCCCACTGGACGTAGTCCTGGAGGAGACTGCGCGAGTCGGGGGTGAGGATCTTGTTGTCCTCGAGCAGCCCCTCGGCGCGCAGGGTCATGAACCGCAGGTACTCAGCGTTGCGGGTGAGCCCCCACTGGCGCTTGGCCTCCTCCAGGTCGGAGATGTCGCGGCGCACCTGCCGCTCGATCATGGCCCGTCCACCCATGAGGAAGATGGCCACGAGCAGGGCCAGGATCGAGCCGATGCCCCGGGTGAAGGGGTAGAGGATGCAGGCGATGACCATGAGCCAGGTGACGTACTTGCCCATGGAGTGGGTGTAGCCGCGCCAGCGGCCGTCGTCCCCGGTGGCCCAGGCGCGCAGCTTGGCGCGCCCGTCGGGATCCCCGCCGTTGAACCAGTCGCGCACCCGAGTACCCAGGGTCCGCGCGCCGTCGGTCTTGCTGTTCTCACTCATGCCGGTCGCCTTCCAGGATCGTGGTGATGAGCTCGGCCATGGAGCCCACGGTCGTCTCGCACGCGGCCGTCACCTCCGGCGGGGACCAGGGCAGGGCGACGGCGTAGTCGGCGACGGCGTGCATGTCCAGGTCGTTCCAGGAGTCGCCGATGGTCCAGACCTCGACGTCCCGTCCCGCCAGGGGCCCGTGCAGGAGGGACCGCAGCCCGGCGCCCTTGGTGGCGCCGGCCGGTACGAGGTCGAGGAACTCCTGGTTACGGTGGCAGTCCAGGACACCCTCCCAGCGCTGGGTGAGGTCTCGTTGGAGGCGGTCGCGCAGGGCGTCGTCGGTGACGCGCAGGGGTACGCCGATGAAGCGGTGCACGTCCATCTCCTCCAGGGTCATGTGCTCGAAGACCGCCAGGATCGGGGAGATCTCATCGTTGTTGTCGGCCAGGATGTAGTCGGTCTCGATGGTGGTGGCGTAGGTGGTCACCCCGGGCAGGTCAACGGTGCGGGTCGCCACGTCGCGGGCGACGCCGTCGGGCAGGTAGCGGGCGGAGAGGACCTGATAGCTGCTGTCGATGAGGACCGCCCCGGTGAAGACGACGCCGTAGTCGAAGTCGACGCCCAGGGGTGCCAGGACGTCGCGGGTGGCGAAGGAGGACTTGCCGGTGTCCACGGCCAGGAGGTTGCCGGCGGCCCGCCAGCGGGCCATGGCCTCACGGTCGGCAGGTGAGACGGAGCGGTCGAAGACGATGGTGGCGTCCAGGTCGGTGACGAGGAGTCGGGTCACGCGGGTTCCTTGCTGCAGGGGGCGGAGGACGGGGACGACGTCGGAGCGGGGCGGGAGGAGGAGAACCGGGAGAAGGCGTCGGACGGCCCCGGTGGAGCACTGATGGCGCGCCGGGAGAGCCGACACTGGCCCCGCGCATTCTACCGAACACACGGAACGGGGAGGGGGCTGGAAGCAAGTCCTGCGCCCCCTCCCCGCTCAGAGACGGGAAGCGGATGCCGTCGTCAGACTCCCAGGAAGCCGGTCCAGCGGCCCAGGATGCCGACGGCGAACATGCCCAGGATGATCCACAGGGCATTGACCTTCTTATTGAGCAGCCACATGCACAGGAAGGTCAGGCCCAGCGCCGCCAGACCGGGCAGCAGCTGGTCGAGGATGCTCTGGACAGTCGTCACCTTGACGATCTGGGTGTCGGGGTCGGCCACCTTGGAGACCACGGTCGGGAACTTGATGGTGGTCCACTTGGAGACCAGGGCACCCATGACGAACAGACCCATGATGGCGGCCATCTGGGTGATCTTCTTGAGCTGGCCGCCGCCGACCTCGGTGACCAGGGTGGTGCCGCGCTCATACCCCCACTTCAGGCCGTACCAGCGCGTGAGGATGCGGATGATGTTGATGCCGACGAAGTAGATGAGTGGACCGAGCCAGGAGCCGTTGACGGCCAGGG
>CAJZFF010000439.1 GCA_915069725.1 uncultured Actinomyces sp. | reverse complement strand
AAATTGTCGGCCGGCTACCGCAGGTGAACGGTCCCAAGCCTGCCGGGACGACGATCCGCCCTTGGCGCTACGAGGACGTCTGGAATGGGGACCCCGTTTGGAAGCCGATCGACGATGGGATCTCGGTCAAAGTGGTCGAGGTCAAAGAGCGGACTACGCTGTTGCTGACGACCGGAGACGGAACCCGTTATACAACGCCCATCGGCTGGACCCACGACCTTGCGTTCCGTCGACAGCGTTGGTGCGTCCATATGGAGACGGGAGCCGGGGTCTGGCTGTGGTGGGACTCGAAGAGAAAGAAACTGCGAGTCAGCGACAAGCATCGCAGCATGGAAAGCAGGGAACCTCTGAGCAATGGGCTGGCGGCCGTGGCCGTGGCCTCGTGCAGCAGCAGCAGCGACTACTACTGGCTGGGAGAGCTCCTGCGAACCAACACGCTGACTCCGGCCACCCTTGCCGCTGCAATGCCCTCTCTTCTGCCCGCATTGGCGACACCGCTGCTGCGGGGAGTTGAGAAGAATCAGAAGTACTGCCATGTGCTGTGGCCGATCGTCACGGAGGCCATCGCCTACGCCGGCGCGCAGAAGACCCCGCCCCGATGGTCCCCACGAGCGCTGACCCTGGCATTGCAGATCGCACCGGTACTGCAGGAGGCGGCCCGCCGAGGCAAGATCGCACCAGTGGGCTGGGAGGGCTTGGACTCCCTCGTCTCCGCGAGGGGAAAGACCGGCGAGCGCGCCCGAAAGCTTCGTGAGCTGGTGGCAACGATATCCGAGGCCGAAGAAGACCGGCCGACCAGGCGAAGGCGCTGATCGAGCTGCTCGACCACCTGGAAGTCGAGCGTGTATTTCGTCCTGGGCGCCTCGGCAGGCGGTACGGCGGTGATCCGCTTCGCCCTTGCCCACCCCGGGCACACCAAGGGGCTCATCCTCTGCTCCCCCGCCATGCACAGAATCTGAGCGTTGTAGTTCTCCACCGAGCCGGGCTGCCGACGCGATGCGCAAGCGTCCCGCTATGGCGTGCTAGTGCAATCTGAAGCAGCTTTGGCCAGCCGGACGTCGAGAGTGAGCAACTGGCACCCGAGCACACGAGCGAGAACCACGTACATGGCATCGTATGCGGTCATATTGTGGCGCTGCGCCCACACCTCTGAGAGAAGATCATCCATGGGAAGCTGCTCCACTCCCAATTGCCTGAACTCCTCGAACCCTCGTAGAGCTTGCTCCTCAGTGATATGTCCGCCCAAAGACAGGCCCCGGAAAACCGAGGCGACTTCCGCGGTCAGGTGCTGAGGAGCGAGTAGATCATGGCCGCCCAGCAGCGCCGCCGCCTTGCCGCCACGCCGCGTCCCTAAAAGCACCTCAACAACGACAGCGGCATCGACCACTAACGTCATCGCCCGTCTCGTTGCTCGGCTAGCACATCTTCTGCCGAAGGCAGGTCGCAGACCCCGCGTTCGGCGATTCGGGCCAGCAACTCGGCACGGCTAGGGCGATCAGCGATCCGCTGCAGCTCCACCAGTAGATAATCGCTGAGCGAGCGCCCCTCCATTGCAGCTTTCGCCTTAAGAGCGCGACTGGTCGCCTCAGGCACGTTGCGAATCTGAACCGTCGACATGCATTTAATATGCCGCGCATGCAGCGCGCATGCAAGAGATGGTGATCGGGTGGCGCATGTCCGCTCAGCGGCTCGCTTCGCAGTCCTCGATCTCGGCGAGCTTCTCGCCGTAGCTGCTGGAGGGGTCGTGACGTAGATCGAGCCAGAGGTCCACCAGGGCCCAGGCGGCAGGCGCCGCGATGCGAGCGGTCACACAGTCATCAGCACTCGATAAGCGCGATTCCGTGAAGATCCTTGAAAACATGATCCGCACTCGCCAACGCCCACCCCCGACGCATGGCCTGAGCCGAGATCATGCGGTCGAAGGGATCCCGGTGCTCCCATATGAGCGACGCCGCAGCGATCATGTCCTGGGCCTCTAAGGACAGCGGCCGAGCATCCAGCTCTACGAGCTTGTCATTCCATTCCAGAGCGATGAGTTCAGCCTGGGGCCACTTGCCCAAACGAACTTTGTTGATGAGTTCGTAAGCGCTGGCGCTAGAGACCCATAGCCGGTTGCGAGGATCGGACAGGGTATGCAGAGCCGGCGCGTTGATCCTGCGACCCCCGGTACCCAGGAGCCACGCAACAACGTTGGTGTCCAGGATGATGTCCATAGCCCACTACTCCCACCGCGCGAGTTCATCCTCCGACATCGGGGCGAGGAGGATTTCATCCGGGATGTCGTACTCGGCATAGCTGGGGAACACCCGCCGCTCTGGCGCCTTGATAGCAACGATCCTGGCAACAGGCTGCCCCGCCCGGGCAATCGTGACATCCTCGCCCTTCTCAGCCCGGACAAGAAGGTCGGAAAGACGGGCCTTGGCCTCGGCTACATTGAACTGGGTGCTCATAGCGCCGATGATGCCCCCTCAGCCATTGTTGGTCAACATTAGTATGACCAACTATCGGGCGGGCACGCCCGGATCCTCCAGCGCGGAGCAGCCGACAGTGACGCTCGGGTGTTGGACGAGCGGACCGATCTCCACCAGTAAAACGCATCAGCAATGATTGCCGGCCTCATACGCCTCGATCTCGGCGAGCTTCTCGCCGTAGCTGCTGGAGGGGTCGTGACGTAGATC
>CAJZFF010000438.1 GCA_915069725.1 uncultured Actinomyces sp. | reverse complement strand
CGTCGAGATCACCCGGGCCTACTACGAGCACGACGACATCTCCGTCCTACCGCGCTCCATCGCCACCAAGGCCGCCTTCGAGAACGCCATGAGCCTGGACATCGCCATGGGCGGCTCCACCAACACCGTCCTGCACCTGCTGGCCGCCGCCCAGGAGGCCGAGGTCGACTTCACCATGGCCGACATCGACCGCCTCTCGCGCAAGGTCCCCCACCTGGCCAAGGTCGCGCCGTCGACGAACCTCTACCACATCGAGGATGTCCACCGCGCCGGCGGCATCATCGGCATCCTCGGCGAGCTCGACCGCGGCGGCCTGCTGGAGACCACCACCTCCAACGTCCTGGGCACCACCCTGGGTGAGGAGCTCGCCGCCTACGACATCGCTCGCCCCGGCTCCGACGGCGTTCCCGGCTCCCAGGTCAGCGAGGAGATCCGCACCGGCTACCTCGCCGCCCCCGCCGGCGTGCGCACCACCGAGATGTTCTCTCAGGCCTCCCGCTGGGAGTCCCTCGACACTGACCGCGCCGCCGGCTGCATCCGCGACATCGAGCACGCCTACTCCGCCGACGGCGGCCTGGCCGTCCTCTTCGGCAACATCGCCGAGAAGGGCTGCATCGTCAAGACCGCCGGCGTGGACGAGTCGATCCTGACCTTCTCCGGGCCCGCCGTCGTCTTCGAGTCCCAGGAGGACGCCGTCGCCGGGATCCTCGGCAAGCAGGTGACCTCCGGCGATGTCGTCATCATCAGCCATGAGGGACCGCGCGGCGGCCCCGGCATGCAGGAGATGCTGTACCCCACGACGTACATCAAGTCCATGCACCTGGGCAAGGAGTGCGCCCTGCTCACCGACGGGCGCTTCTCCGGGGGCACCTCCGGGCTGAGCATCGGCCACGTCTCCCCGGAGGCGGCGGCCGGCGGACTCATCGGCCTGGTGCGCAGCGGCGACGTCATCGACATCGACATCCCGGGCCGCTCCATCTCCGTGCGCCTGAGCGATGAGGAGATCGAGCGCCGCCGCGCCGAGGAGGAGGCCCGCGGCGAGGACGCCTGGACCCCGCACGTGGACCGCCCCCGCAAGGTCTCCGCGGCGCTGCGCGCCTACGCCATGCTCGCCACCAGCGCCGACCTGGGCGCCGTGCGCGACCTCAAGCGCCTCGGCATCAAGTAGCTCTCAGGGGTCGTCGGGGACGGCCCGGGTTGACCAACTGCATATTTGAAAAGTGTGTCGTTCGCATTTAGGGTTTGCGTGTGACAATCGTTCTCAGATCCTTGGTGGTGCGCTCCGACGACACAATGCTGGTCGACGGCGTCGAGCTCAGTCTCGCCCCCGGGAGCCGGACCGCCCTGGTCGGCGCCTCCGGTGCGGGCAAGTCCCTGACCTGTGCCGCGCTCGCGGGCACCCTCCCAGCAGGGCTGGAGGCCTCCGGCTCCCTGACCGTCGAGTCCGACGCCGCCGACCCTGACCACGAGCCGTGCGCGGGCTCTGACTCGGGGGACAAGGAAAAGGAAAGTGGCGCCAACCTTCTGGGGCTGCCCGCCGCCCGGCGCCCCCGCGGCAGCCGCATCGCGCTTGTCGCCCAGGACCACTCCACCGCCCTGCACCCGCTCATCGCGGTCGGCCGCCAGATCGCCCTGGCCTCCCAGGCCGCTGGACGTACCAGGGGCGAGGCCGATGAGTGCGCCACCGACTACCTCTACGCCGTCGGGCTCGACGAGTCCTTCGCCGACCGCGTCCCCGGGCGCCTCTCCGGAGGCCAGCGCCAACGCGTCAGCCTGGCCCTGGCCCTGGCCGCCGAACCCGCCCTCATCATCGCCGACGAGCCCACCACCGCCCTCGACGTCGTCGCCCGCGCCGAGATCCTCAGGCTCCTGAGCTCCCTGACCAGCCTGCCCCAGGCCCCCGCCCTGCTCCTCATCACCCACGACCTGCCCGCCGCCGCCATCTGCGAGAACATCGCCGTCCTCCACGACGGCGCCATCATCGAGTCGGGCCAGACCCGCTCCGTCCTGACCCGCCCCGAGCACCCGGTCACGGCCGCCATGTGCGAGGCCGGCGCCGAGGAGACCATCGACGGGGCCCTGGCCGCAGCGGGACCCGCCGCATGAGCGGGCTTGAGACCCGTGGCCTGAAACGCTCCCACCCGGGGGCGGGTGGCGAGTGGCGCGAGGTGCTGAGCGGCGTGGACCTGAGCCTGGAGCCGGGGGAGAACGTGGCCCTCATTGGGCGCTCGGGATGCGGCAAGACGACCCTGCTGCGCGCCCTGCTGCTGCTCGACTCCCCGGGTCCTGCCGACGCGGGCGAGATCCTGCTCGACGGCGAGCCCGTGCACCGGGGCGGTGCCCGAGCGCTGCGGGCCTTCCGGCGGGCGGTGCAGTACGTGCCCCAGGACGCCGCCGCCACCCTCCACCCACGCCGCTCGGTGCTGGCGCAAGTGACCACCCCACTGCGCACCCTGGGGGTGGCGCGCGACCGCGAGGAGGCCACCAGCCGGGCCCGGACGATCCTGGAGAGCCTCGAGATTCGGCGCGAGATCTGGGACAGGCGGCCCCACGAGATCTCCGGCGGCCAGGCGCAGCGGGTCTCCATCGCCCGCGCCCTGGCCCTGTCCCCTCGCTATCTCCTGCTCGATGAGCCGGTCTCCGGGCTCGACCCGGCCCTGCGCCGCCAGACCCTCGAC
>CAJZFF010000437.1 GCA_915069725.1 uncultured Actinomyces sp. | reverse complement strand
CACCGAGCTGCTCGGCCGCATCGGCTACCGACAGCAGGTTCTCGTTCAGCGCCCCGTCCAGCGCCAGGAGGGCGGTGGCCGCGGCGCCGGGCTTGTCCAGCGGGAGGGGCTCAGTGCGCTCCGTGACGATCCGGGTGGCGATCTGCCAGGCGCGCGCCTCGGTGATGAGGGTGGAGTCCGGATCGATGCCGAGGCGCAGTCCGTGATCGCGCACCAGGGAGCCCGCGAAGGCGTTGTAGGTGGAGATCGTGGGTCCGGCCTCCTCGTCCAGCTCGGGCAGTCCGGGGAGCCCGGACACGGCCAGCTGAGCCAGACGCGTCCTGACCCGTTGTTCCAACTCGGCAGTGGCCTTACGGGTGAAGGTCAGCCCCAGTATCTGGTCGGGGCGCACCTGGCCGCCGGCGACGAGGTGGACGACGCGCTGGCTCATGGTGGCGGTCTTGCCGCTGCCGGCGCCGGCGACGACGAGGACCACCTCCCCCAGGACGCCGTCGGCCGTGGCCCGGGCCAGCTCGGCCAAGGGGGCCCGCAGCACCTGCTCATGGGTCTTGGTCAGCTCCCGGCACAGTGCCGCGGGGCGATCAGCACCGAGAACCTCGGCCATGGCCGCCAGGGAGTCGTGGACACGGCGGGGCGACTCCAGGAAGATCATGGTGCGCTCCTGGGTGGCCAGGGACTCCAGGGCCCGGCGCCGCTCCCCCGGCCTGCGCGGCAGGAACCCCTCGAAGCAGAAGCGGTCGGAGGCCAGCCCGGACAGGGCCAGGGCGGTCAGCACCGCCGAGGGGCCCGGTGCGACGGTGACGGGTACCTGCTCCCGGACCGCGGCCTGGACGAGTCGGTACCCGGGGTCGGAGACCGATGGCATCCCGGCGTCGGAGACGACCAGGACTCGCAGGCCGCTGCAGGCGGCCTCGAGCAGCTCGGGGGCGCGCTCACGCTCATTGTGCTCGTGGAAGGCGATGACGCGCCCACAGGACTCGACGTCGAGGCGCTGGGCCAGGGCCCGCAGCCGGCGGGTGTCCTCGGCGGCAATGAGGTCGGCCTGCTCCAGGGCGCGACGCAGCCGCAGCGAGGCGTCGGAGACATTGCCGATCGGGGTGGCGGCCAGGGTGATCGTCCCGCCGCGCAGGTCCGGGCTGTGGGCGGCGGGAGCATCGGCGGCATCGACGTCGTCGGTGGCATCGACGGCGACGGGTGCGGCGGGTGCGGACGGGCTGCTCTCAGTCATAGGACACAGTATGTCGGTGCGCCCTCGATGAAGCCTCCGCCTACACTCGGGGTGTGACGACTCCGAGCGCGCTGTCTCCCGAACAGTCCCCCGAGCAGTCCCGCGACGGTTCCCCCGGCCCGGACGCGGAGCAGGAACGAGCACAGGAACCCGTCCTGGTGCGGGATGAGGCCACAGGCCCCGCACCGGCCGAGCCCGCCATCGAGGAGCGCACCGAGGCCCACCTGCGCACCCTGCTCGGGCTGGGGCCGGTGGATGACGTGATGCCCCGCGCCGTGAGGGTCCGCGGCTGGATCGTCACCGGCGTCGTCGGCGTCATCGCAGCGCTGCTGCGCCTCATCGGGCTGAACCATCCCAAGACGCTCATGTTCGATGAGATCTACTACGTCAAGGACGCCTACTCCCTGTGGCACCTGGGCTATGAGGCCGCCTGGGACGACAAGGCCGGCTCGGCTGACGCGGCCTTCGCCATGGGGGACTTCTCTAAGCTCACCGACAGCGCCGCCTACGTCGTCCACCCGCAGCTGGGCAAGTGGCTCATCGGTGCCGGCATGGAGATCTTCGGGCCGGAGTCGCCCTTCGGTTGGCGGTTCATGCCGGCCGTCGCCGGGATCCTCACGGTGATGCTGCTGGCGCGTCTGACGATGCGCCTGACGCGCTCACCGCTGCTGGCGGGCCTGGCCGGACTGCTCCTGGCGATCGACGGCGTGGCCCTGACCGAGTCCCGCATCGGGCTGCTGGACGTGTTCATCGGGTTCTTCGCCACCTTGTCCCTGTACTGCCTGGTCCGCGACCGGGAGTGGTCGCGTGCGCGACTGGCCCGCAAGATGGCGGGGACCACGCCCGGGGCGCGCGCCCCGCACGCCACCATCCGTCCCTGGCTGCTGGCCGCCGGCATCGCGCTGGGGCTGACCTGCTCCATCAAGTGGTCGGGTCTCTACCTCGTCGCGGTGTCCGGCATCGCCGTCGTCACCTGGGACACTCTGGCGCTACGGCGAGTGCGCGCACGGGCCTGGTTCCTGGAGGGGACGGTCGCCCAGGGCGTGAGCGACTTCCTGCAGGCGATTCCGGTGGTCATCGTGGTCTACGTCGGCTGCTGGTGGTCCTGGTTCACCCACCTGGGCGCCTTCAAGCACGGCTGGACGGCCGAGCAGATCAAGCAGGGGCTGCCGGTTCCCGCCCCCTGGCTGTCCGGTTACGTCGACAACTCGGTGTTCGAGAAGATCAACGACTTCATCGCCTACCACCAGCAGATGTACGAGTTCCACGTGGGCCTGGACGCCCCACACACGTACCAGTCGAAGCCCTCGGGCTGGCTGCTGCAGACCCGCCCGACCTCCTTCTTCTGGGAGGACAAGGCTCAAGTACCGCAGACCTGCGGGGGCGGGGACTGCATTCAGGCCATCACCTCGATCGGGAACATCGTCATCTGGTGGTCGGCCGTGGTGGCGCTGGTGG
>CAJZFF010000436.1 GCA_915069725.1 uncultured Actinomyces sp. | reverse complement strand
CCACCGAGAACAACGGTGGCGGCGACAAGACCACCGAGCAGAAGACCACCGAGAACAACGGTGGCGGCGACAAGACCACGGAGCAGAACACCACCGAGCGTTCCACCTCCGAGCGTCAGAACTCGGAGCAGAACACCACCGAGCGCTCAACCTCCGAGCGTCAGAGCACTGAGCAGAAGACCACTGAGCAGAACACCACCGAGCGCTCGGCTTCTGAGAACAACGGTGGCGGCAACAACGGCGGAAGCAACAGCAATGCCAACGCCGGCAGCGACAAGCAGGCCGGTGGAGACAAGCAGGCCAAGGCCGACGAGAACAAGGCCGGCGAGAACAAGGCTGGAGCCGACAAGGGCAACAACTTGAGCTCGAACGCCAAGGACTCCTCCTCGGAGAACCGGGCCGGCGGTGAGACCACCAAGGACAGCGACAGCTCCCTGGCCCGTACCGGTGCCAACGGCCTGCTCTTCGGCGGAATCGCCGCGTTCCTGGTCGTGGCTGGAGGCGCCGCCCTGGTGCTGCGTCGCCGCAACAAGGCCTGAGCCGCATCTGACCTGATCCGCTGACGTTCCCACGTCCATGGGAACAGCCTCGATGCCGGGGGACGACACGTGGCGTGTCGTCCCCCGGCATCGTCGTGCCGTACCTCAGGCACTGCCGGTGTCGATCAGAAGGTGAGACAATCGCCCGGCGCGCCCCGATGGGCCGCGCATCCCTCGCAGACAGGAGTTCTTATGCCCGGTCAGAACCTGACTCGTCTTGAGGCCGCCGAGCGCAGCGCAACCGTACGGACCCAGAGCTATGACGTCGTCCTCGATCTCACGCGCGGCGAGACGGTCTTCGGCTCCACCACCACGGCGCGGTTCACGGCCACCCCGGGTTCCTCCACCTTCATCGACCTCGTCGCACCGACGGTCCGCTCCATCACGCTCAACGGCACCCCTCTTGACCCCGCCGAGGTCTATGCGGACTCACGTATCGCGCTGAAGGATCTGGCCGCGGACAATGAGCTGGTCGTCGTCGCCGACTGCGCCTACATGCACACCGGGGAGGGTCTGCACCGCTTCACCGATCCCGCAGATGGCGAGACCTACCTCTACTCCCAGTTCGAGGTGCCTGACTCCCGGCGGGTCTTCACCGTTTTCGAGCAGCCCGACCTCAAGGCCTCTTTCACCTTCACCGTCACCACCCCGGTGAACTGGACAGTGCTGTCCAACTCCCCCACCCCCGAGCCGACTCCGGCGAAGGCGTCGGACGGCTCAGGAGATGCCCATACCTTCGCCTTCGCACCCACCGAGCCGATGAGTTCCTACGTCACAGCGATTGTCGCCGGCCCATACGTCGGCGCCACCGACGAGTACATCGCCAACGACGGGCGCATCGTTCCCCTGGGCGTCTACTGCCGCAAGAGCCTGGTCGAGCACATGGACTCAGAGGAGATCCTGGACCTGACCAAGCGGGGCTTCGCCTACTACGAGGACCTGTTCGCCACCCCCTACGCCTTCACCAAGTACGACCAGATCTTCGTTCCCGAGTTCAACGCCGGAGCGATGGAGAACGCCGGCTGCGTCACCCACCGCGACGACTACATCTTCCGCTCCAGGCCCGTCGAGGCCCGCGTGGAGCGGCGAGCCGTGACGATCCTGCACGAGCTGGCCCACATGTGGTTCGGGGACATGGTCACCATGACCTGGTGGAACGACCTGTGGCTCAACGAGTCCTTCGCCGAGTACACCTCCACCCTGGCCACCGCCGAGATCACCCGCTGGAACCAGGCCTGGACGACCTTCCAGACCCTGGAGAAGGGGTGGGCCTACAACCAGGACCAGCTGTCCTCCACCCACCCCGTGGCCGCGGAGATCCACGACCTGCACGACGTCGAGGTCAACTTCGACGGAATCACCTACGCCAAGGGGGCCTCGGTCCTGGCCGCGCTCGTGGGATACGTGGGCCGTGACAACTTCTTCGCCGGCATCCAGCGCTACCTGGCGGCGCACGCCTACGCCAACGCCGAGCTGAGCGACCTGCTCCGCGAGCTGGAGGCGGTCTCGGGACGCGACCTGAGTACCTGGACCCGCCTGTGGCTCCAGGAGGCCGGCGTGACGACCCTGCGCACGCAGCTGAGCACCGACGCCGACGGCGTCATCACCCAGGCGGCCGTTCTTCAGGAGATCCCAGCCGAATCACCGGCCTCTCTGCGCCCGCACCGGGTGGCGATCGGCTGCTACAGCCTGACCGGCCGGGGCGCCGAGGCGCGCCTGGAGCGCACCGACCGCATCGAGCTCGATGTCGACGGCGATCTGACTGAGGTTCCCGAGATGGTCGGCTCCGGGCGGACCGACGTCATGATTCTCAACGACGACGACCTCACCTACGCCAAGGTCCGCCTCGATGAGGACTCACTGTCCTTCGGCCTCGAGCACATCGAGGCCTTCACCGATTCCCTGCCGCGCTCCATCGTCCTGGCCTCGGCCTGGGACATGGTGCGCGACGGCGAGCTCGCCGCCTCCCGATTCCTCGACGCGGCCCTGCGGGCGCTGGGCGTGGAGGAGCACTCCTCGGTCATCCAGGGACTTCTGGGGCGCATCACGACATGCCTGTCCAGTTTCCTGCCCCCGGCCGTGCGCCGAGACCTCGCGCCTGGCACCGCTGACCGCCTGCTGGAGCTGGCCCGGGCGGCCCAGGCCGGCA
>CAJZFF010000435.1 GCA_915069725.1 uncultured Actinomyces sp. | reverse complement strand
GTGGCTCTCGTGCCGTTCATGGGACCGTGGGGCGCCGGCCTGGCCGGAGCGGTGGCATACATGCTTGTCCTGGTGGTACGGGCACGAGACCTCAGGCGCCGCATCAACCTGCCGATAGACCGCCTTCGTCTCGGCTACCAGCTCGCGCTGCTCATCAGTATCACCGCATGTATGTCCTTCGACGGCGGTTCATGGCTGACTGCCGTGGTCTGGGCCTGCCTGGGGCTGCTGGCGACCAGCGACATCACGGTTCTCACCAACAGTGCTCGAGCCGTGACGGAGTCCCTGAGGCGCAGGAGCGGGGGACTGATGCGCCAGCTCTGACTCGGGGTGTCGGCGCAGGATGTGCGCGGTATAACGGCTCTGTGTGCAAAGCGACGATTTACTGCCCTGCTTGTAAAAATGCTTTTGTGTCAACCGGTGCGTTTTGTTTTAACTGTACAGCGTGATGATCCCTGTTGTCTTTTCGTGATGTCTATGGGAAAGCGGGTCCGTCGACACGACGTATCCTTGCTGGGCCGATCTGACTGGTTGAGCTGAAGTATCTTGCTGACGCAAGAAGGGAAGATTATGAAGCGTATTCTGCTTTTGGATACATCCGTTGGATCCCTCAATATGGGGGATGAGATCATTGGGCGATCCATTGAGATGAACTGGCGCGAGCTGTTCTCGTCGAACTATGTCATGCGCCTGGCCACCCATACCCCGATGTACACGCCGGCGCAGTATCTGCTGTCCAAACGCCGGCTCAGCATCTTCAAAGGAGCCGACATCAAGCTCCTGTGCGGCACCAACGCCCTGTACACGAATATGCTGCGGCCCCTGCCGACATGGAACATCAACTACCTCAACTGCGGGATGGCCACAGGCACGGTGTGTCTGGGCGTGGGTGCGGGGGCCAACTCCTCATCGGTCAACCTCTACACGCGGGCCCTCTACCGCAAGGTGCTGTCCCATGACCTGGTGCACTCGGTGCGTGACGAGCGCACCAAGCATCTCCTGCAGCGGGTGGGACTGCGAGCCTGGAACACCGGCTGTCCTACCCTGTGGGGACTGACCCCTGAGCACTGCGAGACCATTGCCCGCAGCAAGGGCGACGAGGTGGTCTTCACGCTCACCTCCTACCACCCGAACCCGCGCAAGGACCGGGCGATGGTCGACGTGCTGCGCAGGAGCTACTCGCGACTGCACTTCTGGCCCCAGTCCATCGACGACCTGGACTACCTGCAGTCGCTGGGAGCAGCCGACGGCGTCGAGATCGTCACGCCGAGCCTGGCAGGTTTCCGGGAGGTGCTCGACCGGGGCGTCGACTACGTGGGAAACCGCCTGCACGGGGGCATCTTCGCCCTGCAGCGCAAGCGGCGCGCCATCATCGTGGCCATCGACTACCGCGCGCGGGAGATGGCCAAGGACTACTCCCTGCCGCTGGTGGAGCGCGACTCCATCGAGACCGATCTGGCTGACCTGATCGAGTCCTCCTGGCCGACTGCGATCCACGGCCTGGACTTCGACCGTATCGAGAAGTGGAAGGCTCAGTTCGATGTCGGCAAGCCATAAGGGGCGCATGAGGCTCCTGCTGGGTAACACCCTGGTCTTCGCTCTGGGGGGCCTGGCGGTCAAGGCGGTCTCCCTGGTCCTCATGCCCCTGTACACAACCGCCCTGACCGCCGGTGAGTACGGGATGGCCGAGCTGCTCAACAGTGCGATCGAGATCGTGCTGCCGCTGCTCTCGCTTGGTGTCGTGGAGGCCCTCTACCGGTTCTCCATTGACGACGACGTTCCCAAGGGCGAGCTCTTCGCCGGCTCCCTGGTGGTCCTGGGCGGCGGCGTCGTCTGCACCGGAGTGGCGTGCGCCCTGGGCAGCGTCTTGTGGAACATGGAGCACGCGGCAGCGTTCTTCGCCCTGTTCTGCTCGGTGTGCGTCTTCAAGGCCACGACCCAGCTCGCCCGCGGTCTGGGGCACGTGCGCCGCTTCGTGGCCTACGGGCTCATCAACGCGCTCGCCATGGTGGTGTCCACCTACCTGCTCCTGGTCCGCGCGCATACAGGTATCGAGGGCTACCTGTGGTCGTACACGATCGGTTACCTGGTCGGTGGTCTTGCCGCATTCCTGGGATCGGCCGAGTACCGGCTCCTGGCTCCATTCAGGGTCGATCGGGCGCTGCTGCGCCGGATGCTCGTCTACAGCCTGCCGCTCGTGCCCAATCTGCTCTCGTGGTGGCTGGTCAGCGTCTCCGGCAGGTACGTGGTCCTGTGGGGCAGCGGAGTCGTGGCCGCGGGGCTCTTCACGGCGGCGAGCAAGATGCCTGCGCTGGTTAACATCGTGGCCTCCGTCTTCCAGCAGGCCTGGCAGTACTCCACCGCCCGCGAGATTAACTCGCCCGACCGCGGTGCCTTCTTCGGCGTCGTGATGAGGGGGTACTCGCTGGCGACCCTCACGGTCGCCGGGCTGGTCATCGCACTGAACCGGCCGATCTCCAGGGTGATGCTCCAGGCCGAGTTCGCCGAGGGGTGGCGCTACGTCCCCCTGCTCATGCTGGCGGCGACCTTCGGGGTCATGACCATCTTCTTCGGCACCTTCTACCAGGCACTCATGAACAGTCGCATGCTCATGGTCTCCACCATGATGGGGGCGGTGGTCAACGTGGTCCTCGGTGTGGCTCTCGTGCCGTTCATGGGACCGTGGGGCGCCGGCCTGGCCGGAGCGGTGG
>CAJZFF010000434.1 GCA_915069725.1 uncultured Actinomyces sp. | reverse complement strand
CTGGCCGAGGCGGGGGCGATCGCCCTCGTCCTGGAGATGGTGCCCGAGCCTCTGGCCGCGCGCGTCACCGAGTCGCTCACGATCCCCACGATCGGCATCGGCGCGGGCGCGTGCTGCGACGGTCAGGTCCTGGTCTGGACGGACATGGCCGGGATGACGGACTGGTCTCCGCGCTTCGCCCACCAGTTCGGACAGGTCGGCGAGGCCCTGAGGCAGGCGGCCGCCGACTACGGGGCCGCGGTGCGTGAGGAGTCCTTCCCCGCGGAGAAGCACTGGTTCAGCTCCTGACGGCTCCTGACAGTGATAAGACCCACAGCGCCATGGTGGAGGCCCTGAACCACTGGATGGAGGGAAGGTCCCGCGAACCGGATGCCTCCTTCTATGCTTACGACCATGACTTCTTCGGCTTCCCCTGCGTCCTCGGCCTCACTGGCCGACCGCGCGCCGCGTGGCACGCTGACTCCCGGGACGCTCAGTCCTGAGCGTCATGTGCCTGCGTCCATCGCACGACCCGAATACATGTTCCACGACGGCCCCGAGCGCGTCACCGCCTCGGAGATCAAGGACGCCGAGACGATCGAGCGGATCAGGGTCGCGGGGCGGCTGGCCGCCCGCGCCCTGGCCGAGGCCGCCAAGGCGATCGCCCCGGGGGTGAGCACCGATGAGCTGGACCGGATCGCCCACGAGTACCTGTGCGACCACGGCGCCTACCCCTCGTGCCTGGGCTACATGGGTTTCCCCAAGTCGATCTGCACCTCGATCAATGAGGTCATCTGCCACGGCATCCCGGACTCGACCCGCTTGAACGAGGGCGACCTCATCAATCTTGACGTCACCGCCTACATCGGCGGGGTCCACGGAGACACCAACGCCACCTACGCCGTCGGCGAGGTCGACCGCGAGACGGAGCTGCTCATCGAACGCACCCGCACCGCGATGGAACGGGGCATCAAGGCCGTCAAGCCGGGGCGCGAGGTCAACGTCATCGGCCGCGTCATCGAGGCCTACGCCAAGCGATTCGACTACGGGGTGGTGCGCGACTACACCGGACACGGCGTCGGGGAGGCGTTCCACTCCGGCCTCATCATCCCCCACTACGACGCCGCCCCCCTGCACGACGACGTCATCGAGACGGGCATGGTGTTCACCATCGAGCCGATGCTCACACTCGGTGGCATCGAGTGGGAGCAGTGGGACGACGGCTGGACGGTGGTCACCAAGGACCGTTCCCGTACTGCGCAGTTCGAGCACACGCTCGTGGTGACCGAGGACGGCGCCGAGGTGCTCACACTGCCTTGAGGCAGTGGGTATCGCTACCCATCCACATCCAGGACGATCGAGCGCCGTCACGTTGCCTCACGATAAGGTGACGACGTAGGGTCCTTGAGTAGCGGACATCTCTATTCTGCCCAGGAAGCCCATGCGGGTTTCTCCCTGTTTATTTCCTCCCGGAGGTTCTCATGGCTTTGCGTTTCAATCCACCGCCGAACTGGCCCGCGCCACCCGAGGGCTTCGAACCGCCTGCAGGCTGGCAGCCCGACCCGGCCTGGGGACCGGCTCCAGAGGGCTGGCAGATCTGGGTCGACGACTCCGCCGCCTCCGCCGCTTCGGCCGCAGGTGCCGCCACCGAGGCCGACCCGGCGTGGGCTCCGACCCAGGCGGTGTCGACCGCCCCGACGGCGTCGTTGAGCACCGCCTCACCGGTTGCCGACCCGACGGGCATGTCGGCCTCCGCCCCCTCCGGGGACTACGCCGGCGCTCCCGCAGCTGGGGGCAGCCCTTACGCGGCCAACATGGACTACGCCCAGTCGCCCACGCCCTACCAGCCCCAGGGGGCTGCCGGAGGCATGCAGCCTCCCGCTGGCGGGTGGCAGCCCAACGCCGCCGCTCCGGCCGGCCCTGGCAACGGCTCAAAGCCGCTGACCCAGCAGTGGTGGTTCTGGACCGGTATCGCTGCAGTCGTCGTGGTCGCCCTGGTCATCGGTAGCATCTTCATGTTCAAGGGCGATTCCAGCGAGTCGGATGACAAGGCGGACAGCACGTCGACCTCGGAGCCGAAGAGCCAGAAGAAGGCTGACTCTGACTCTGACTCCAAGAAGAAGGCCAGCGACTCTGACGCGACTGGCAGCTCGGATCAGAAGAAGACCACCAAGACCAGCAAGCCGGGCAGCAACGACCCCGGCTCCAGCGAGAAGAACCCCCTCGACCCGAAGGCCGGGCCGATCACGCTGCATGCCGGTAAGTACGACGACGACCCGAACGCCTCGGTTGACGTCACCATCGGTGATGTCGAGTGGAACGCCAATGAGTCGGTGAAGGCCGCCACGAGCCAGTACAGCTACAAGGAGCCTCCTGCCGGCAAGGTGTACATTCGCGTCCCCGTTGAGATCACCTACCACGGAGAGGGACAGTTCCAGGAGTTCAGGCTCCAGGTGGGGTTCACCCACGAGGGCAACACCTCGGAGGCTGAGCTGTCTATCGGCGGGCAGTCGCTCTTCATCCGCCAGAGCATGCCTCGAGATGGAGGTAAGGCGAAGGGTGATTTCGTCTTCCTCGTTGACGAGTCCGCCGCCAATGAGAAGAAGGGCGCCTTCGCAGTGAGCGCTTTCTCTCAGGTCGACAACAAGAATGAGGTCTACGTGGCCGCGAAGTAAACGCGCTACTCGTCTCTGACCATGTGTCGGCTGTGGCCCGCCAGGATCATCCTGGCGGGCC
>CAJZFF010000433.1 GCA_915069725.1 uncultured Actinomyces sp. | reverse complement strand
CCTGCCCGGACTGTCGATGCGACGCATCGCCGACCTGACACCGGGCAGCGCCAAGACCGACGCCAAGGACGCGGCCGTCATCGCCGGCGCGGCCAGGACCATGCCTCACACCCTGAGAGCCATCAACGCCTCGGACGAGGAGGCCGCGGCGCTGAGCATGCTGACTGGTTTCGACCTGGACCTGGCCCGCCAGGTCAACCAGACCGAGGGCCGGATCCGGGGCCTGTACACCCAGATCCACCCAGCCCTCGAGCGGGTGCTGGGGCCCTGGCTGGAGCACGACGCCGTCCTGGAGGTCATCGCCGCCTAGCCCACCCCGGCCGAGCTGAAGCGCGCGGGTAAGACAAGGATTGACGCCAGGCTCACGAAGCACGGGTGTAGGCGTCACGCCATCTGGGCCGCCCAGATCGTCTCGACCCTGGAACGCCAGACCGTGGTGGTCGCCGGCACCGACGCCGCCGCAACGGTGCTGCCTCACCTGGCCAGGCAGCTCATCGCGCTGCACGCTCAGCGGGCCGATGTCGCCGCCCAGGTCGAGACCCTGGTGCAGGCCCACCCTCTTTACCAGGTCCTGACCTCCATCTTTACCAGGTCCTGACCTCCATGCCCGGGATTGGGGTCCCGGCCGCCGCCGTCTTCCTGGCCGAGACCCTGGGCAAGACCTCCAGGCACCGGCACCCAGCCAGCCTCCTACACCGGGCCCGCTCCCCTCACACACCGCTCAGGCTCATCGATCCGCGATGAACACATCTGTCACACCGTCAACAAGCGCCTCAAACACGCCATGCTCGCCTCAGCCTTCGCCTCCCCGCGCTCCGACCCCGTCTCCCGAGCGCACTGCCAGCGCAAACGCGACGAAGGCAAACGCCACAACCAGACCGTCCTCGCCCTGGCCCACCACCGCATCCCGACCCCGCACACCACGATCCGCAACAACGCCCTCTACGATCCACAACGATCCACAACCACTCAACACACCACACAGGAGCACCCCCACGAGACAGGGGGTAGAGGTAACCACAGGACGGTGACCGGCCCGTTGAGGCGACGGCGGTTGTCCTAGATACCACAGTCGTAGCGGCGTCTCGGTGGTGCGATATTCCCCGTGGAGGCTTCGGGGTTAGGCGATCCAGGCTGCGTGAACGCCGGGGGTGATCTCCAGGCCTGTGGGGACGGTGAGGGTGGAGCCATAGACGATGGTTTCCTTGCCGACGTGCTGGATGGCCGCGGTGTGGGCGATGTTGAAGCGGGCGCAGCGGGCGGCGTTGTAGAGGTCGGCCCAGATGATTTCCTGGTCGTCGTAGGTCAGGAGCCATGGGTAGGTGGCGGTCAGGAGCTTGTCGGCCAGGGCCTGGTGGTCGTCGGCGTTGAAGGCGTGGAGGTAGAGGCTTCCTCCTTGCTCGACGTAGGGCGGGTCGGCGTAGACCAGGACGTCGTTGGCGTGGGCCTCCATGGTGGTGAGGAAGTCGAGGCCGTCGAGCTGGGTGACATGGATGCGGTGGCCGAGGGCGGCTACGTGCTTGACTCTCTCGATGAGGGCCGGTTTGTTGTAGCGGGCGTCGATCTTCCACTTGCCGGTCTGGTCGAGGCCGCCAATGGGGCGGGCGTCGAGGATGCCGGATCGGTTGGTGCGGTTGAGGTAGAAGGTGGCGAAGCCGAGGGTGAGGTCGTCTGCCTGGCCGGCCTGGTAGACGGTTCGCTGGTGGTGCCACTGGTCGATGGTGACGGGTGTGTTGTTGATGAGCTGGTTGAAGGCGTTGGCGCCGTCGGGGGTGGTGATGGTACGCCAGAACGCGGCGATTCCGGCGTTGATGTCGTTGATGTGGATGTGGTCGACGGCGCCGTCGGTCAGGAGGCGTAGGGCGGCGCCGGCGCCGCCTGCGTAGGGCTCGGCGTAGTGGGTCGAGGCGGGGACCTGAGAGCGGATCAGGCGGGTGAAGAAGGGGGCCAGGCGGGCTTTGCCGCCTGGGTATCGCAGGGGGGACAGGTACCTCACGGGTCAAGCCTGCCCGTTTTGGTTGTTCGTGGCCACCACCCCGGTGGGTGGGTTGCCGAGCTCAGTGTTGATGGCGTTGAGCAGGGGCGTGAGCAGGATGTTTGCTCGTTCGGCGATCTCGGGTGGAGCGGTGAACTGGTAGGAGTGCACGCAGTTGTTGA
The DNA here is from genome assembly GCA_915069725.1 of uncultured Actinomyces sp. Classification (GTDB taxonomy): domain Bacteria; phylum Actinomycetota; class Actinomycetes; order Actinomycetales; family Actinomycetaceae; genus Actinomyces. The sequence goes on along the minus strand of CAJZFF010000433.1, from coordinate 559 downwards.
GGTCGCGTAGGAAGTGCCCGTCAGTAGTGTCGGTGCGTATGGCCGCCCATGTTCCTGCGAGTTCAGGGCGGGTGGGGTCCTTGGCGTCCAGGCGGGGATCGAGATGGCGCATGACGGCGGTGAGCTTGTCGATGAGGTGTTTGCTTTTCGGTTTGAGGCTCTGGTGGTCGATGAGGGCGTCGGCGGCGAGCTCGACGGCGATGCGCGCCATGACTGATGCCGTCTCCGGGTGCGAGCGGATCTCCAGGCCGCTGCACTCCTGGAGCAGCCTCCTGAGCCGTTGGGGCATGTGAGTGCGCTGCACGCCGTGGTAGAGATGGGTCTCGCTCTTGAGCGTCCTTGGCTGGCGTACTCGGGAACCGGCCGAGCGCGAGTTCCTCCTTTCGGGGGCGGATTCCGATGCGGGGCCGCCTGCGGTCCCAGCGCCAGCGGCGGAGGAGGACGTGTTGAAGGGATCTGGGACAGGTTCCGCTTCTCCCGTGCCCTGGGCCGGGCTGGATGCGTCGGTATCGGCCGATAATGTGGTGGCGGGGGTGACGTCGGCGTCTCCGACGGTGTC
>CAJZFF010000432.1 GCA_915069725.1 uncultured Actinomyces sp. | reverse complement strand
GAGCACCGGCAGCCGCTGGGAGCGGGCAGCGCGCGCGGTGACCCATCTGCGCGAGCACTTCGCCTCCTTCCGCTTCGCCGGCGACGTCGACTACGGGCTGCTCGCGGTCCCGGACGCCGCCCGGTTCGACACCCGTGGCGCCGTTGATCCTCGTATCCGTTGCGGCCAGCGTCCCGACCTGGTCGAGGACCTCGTCGACCCCGCTCTAGGAAAGGGCGCCGACCTCAGCGGACTCACGCTGGGACGGGACGGTTGGATGGTGGTGGCTGGTGTCGTCGGACAGTACGGGGTCTCGGCGGGGAGCTATGAGGACATCATCAAAGCCCCCGTCGAGCGCTTCGAGGTCGACGGCGTCGACGCCCGTGCTTTCATGACCCGACAGGTCTGGGGCGCCCGCCTGCTGCAGTGCCCGCCCGGCGTCGTTCCCGACTCCGACGATGCCGAGCGGTGGACCTTCACCATTTTCCCAGCCGAGGGCCTGGTGGATGGCCGGGCCGTCTCCGGTACGGTGCTCAAGAAACGGGTGCGTTTCCGGCTGGGCAAGGCGAACCGAGGGATCGGCAGCGCGCGGGTGAGCCCCGCCCTTCCGCTGACATAGGGGCCCAACGGCCTCGGGCGTGGCTGCATGACGCATGACGCCACACGCGCACAGCGGCGGGGCACAAGGCGCCGGCGGCACTGATCGGCTAGATTCCCAGCGTGCCCTCATCCGAGAACAAGACCAGCCGGGGCGACTACTCCGCCCGCCACCTCTCCGTCCTGGAGGGGCTCGAGGCCGTGCGCAAGCGCCCGGGAATGTACATCGGCTCCACCGACCAGCGCGGTCTCATGCACTGCGTGTGGGAGATCGTCGACAACGCCGTCGACGAGGCCCTCGAGGGGCACGGCGATGACATCTCGGTGACCGTCCACGACGACGGTTCCATCGAGGTGCGTGACAACGGGCGCGGAGTGCCCGTGGACATCGAGCCCTCCTCCGGCCTGACCGGCGTCGAGCTCGTCTACACCAAGCTGCACGCCGGTGGGAAGTTCGGCGGTGGCTCCTACGGCGCCGCCGGCGGCCTGCACGGCGTGGGGGCGTCCGTCGTCAACGCCCTGGCCGAGCGCATGGACGTCGAGGTCGACCGCGGCGGCAAGACCTACGCCATGAGCTTCCACCGCGGCGAGCCCGGCATCTTCGACGACTCCGCCGGGCGCAGCCCCTCCTCACCCTTCACCGGGTTCACGAAGGCCTCCGAGCTGCGCGTCATCGGCAAGGTGCGCCGCGGCGTGACCGGAACCCGGGTCCGCTACTGGGCCGACCCCCAGATCTTCCCCAAGCCCACTGAGTACGACGCCGCCGCCCTGCGCGCCCGCCTGCGCCAGACCAGCTTCCTCGTTCCGGGCCTCACCCTGCGCCTGGAGGACAAGCGCCCCGAGGCCGAGGCCATTGCCGCCTCCACCACGCCGGCCGCCGACGCCGGCGAGACCGATGACGCCGTCCACGAGGTCACCCTGCGGGCGGCCGCCAAGAACGCCACCGAGAACCGCGGCGACCTGTTCGACACCGGTGATGACGACGGCGTCGAGGTCTTTCAGGCCCTGGGCGGCACCGCCGACTTCGTCGACTTCCTGGCCTCCGACGGCTCGGTCACCGACACCTTCCGCCTCACCGGTGAGGGCACCTACACCGAGACCGTCCAGCAGCTCGACCGCGCCAGCGGGCACCTGCGGCCCGTGGAGGTCGAGCGCACCTGCATGGTCGACGTCGCCCTGCGCTGGGGGATCGGCTACGACACCACGGAGCGCTCCTTCGTCAACATCATCGCCACCCCCATGGGCGGCACCCACCTGACCGGATTCGAGCAGGCCCTCACCAAGGTGCTGCGCAAGCGCATCGAGGCCGACTCCCGGGCCTTGAAGCTCACCGCCAAGGATGGCCGCGTCGAGAAGGACGACATCATGGCGGGCCTGACCGCCGTCATCACCGTGCGCGTCCCCGAGCCCCAGTTCGAGGGCCAGACCAAGGAGGTCCTGGGCACCGGGCCCGTGCGCCAGATCGTCTCCAAGGTGGTCGAGCGCGAGCTCACCGCCCTGCTGACCTCCTCCAAGCGGGACCTCAAGGCCCAGTCCCGCGCTCTGCAGGAGAAGATCGTCGGTGAGATGCGCGCGCGCGTGTCCGCCCGCATGCACAAGGAGATCACCCGTCGCAAGACGGCCCTGGAGACCTCGACCCTGCCGGCCAAGCTGGCCGATTGCCGGTCCGACGACGTGACCGCCTCCGAACTGTTCATCGTCGAGGGCGACTCGGCCCTGGGAACCGCCAAGAACGCCCGCAACTCCGAGTTCCAGGCGCTCCTGCCCATTCGCGGCAAGATTCTCAATGTCCAGAAGGCTTCACAGGCGGACATGCTGCGCAATGTCGAGTGCTCTGCGATCATCCAGGTGGTGGGAGCGGGCTCCGGGCGCACCTTTGACATCAAGGCGGCCCGCTACGGCAAGGTCATCCTCATGACCGATGCGGATGTCGATGGCGCTCATATTCGTACTCTGCTGCTCACACTCTTCTTCCGCTATATGCGCCCCATGATCGAGGCCGGCCGGGTTTTTGCGGCAGTCCCGCCGTTGCACCGCATCGAGGTCTCCGGATCAGGGCGGCGGAAGAAGGAGATCATCTACACCTACTCCGACGATGAGCTGGTGCGCACTCTGCGCAAGCTGGAGAAGCAGGGGCGCGG
>CAJZFF010000431.1 GCA_915069725.1 uncultured Actinomyces sp. | reverse complement strand
TGCGCTGAACCGGCTGTAGAAGCCGCCCCCAGACGAGTTATCGCGCCCCATCGAAGGGGCGCAGGCATACGACGAAGGACTTTTTGTGACCCAGCACCACTCCAGTACTCCCTCCATCCCCGACGACGTCTGCGACGCTCAAGAAGGTCGCGATGTGCGCGATGTCGTCGCCCGGGTCCTCTCCCGGACCGGAACCGCCCTGGCCTCCACCTCCGCCCAGCACGAGCATGCTGACGGCTTCGAGGACGGTGGCGACGACGGCGCCCTGGAGCGGGAGGCCCGCGCCGCCCGCCGCCGTGTGGCCGGCCTGTCCACCGAGCTCGAGGACGTCAGCGAGGTCGAGTACCGCCAGGTCCGCCTGGAGAAGGTCGTCCTGGTCGGCCTGGAGCTGCCCCGGCCCCACGGCTCGGCCATCGGCGCACCGGGCGGCAGCGGCCTTCAGGTGCGCGACACCCAGGACGCCGACACCTCCCTGCGTGAGCTGGCCGCCCTGGCTCAGACCGCAGGCAGCGAGGTCCTCGACGCCCTTATCCAGAGGCGCGACCACCCCGATCCCGCCACCTACCTGGGCAGCGGCAAGGCGCGCGAGCTGGCTGAGGTGGTGGCCGCGGCCGGAGCCGACACGGTGATCGTCGACGGCGAGCTCGCCCCCTCCCAGCGCCGTGCCCTGGAGGACGTCGTCGGCGTCAAGGTCGTCGACCGCACCGCCCTCATCCTGGACATCTTCGCCCAGCACGCCAAGTCCCGCGAGGGCAAGGCCCAGGTCGAGCTCGCCCAGCTCGAGTACCTCCTGCCGCGCCTGCGCGGATGGGGCGAGTCCATGTCCCGTCAGGCCGGAGGTCGTGTGGCCGCCGGCCAGGGCATCGGATCACGCGGCCCCGGAGAGACCAAGATCGAGCTCGACCGGCGCCGCATCCGCCAGCGCATGGCCCGCCTGCGCCGCGAGATCCAGGCCATGGCGCCCTCGCGTGAGACCAAGCGCGGCTCACGCCGACGCGGGGCCATCCCCTCGGTGGCGATCGCCGGCTACACCAACGCCGGTAAGTCCTCCCTCATGAACCGCCTCACCGAGGCCGGCATCATGGTTGAGGACGCCCTGTTCGCCACCCTCGACCCCACCGTCCGGCGGGCCGAGACCTCCGAAGGGCGCACCTACACCCTTACCGACACCGTCGGTTTCGTGCGCAACCTGCCCCACGAGCTCATTGAGGCCTTCCGCTCCACCCTGGAGGAGGTCGCCGGGGCCGACCTCGTGCTGCACGTCGTCGACGCCGCCCACCCCGACCCCCTCAGCCAGGTGGCCGCCGTGCGCACCGTCCTGTCCGAGATCCCCGGAGCCCTGGACGTGCCCGAGCTCATCGTTCTGAACAAGACCGACCTCGCCGATGCCGTCACCCTGGCCGCGCTGCGCACCGGCCTGCCCGGGGCGGTCGCGGTCTCGGCCCGCACCGGGGAGGGGATCGAGGAGCTGCGCGCCCGCATCGAGCAGATGCTGCCCCACCCGCAGGTGAGCATCGACGTCGTGGTGCCCTACTCCCGTGGGGACCTCGTCTCCCGGGTCCACGCTGAGGGGGAGATCGACACGGTCGACTACGTCGAGGCGGGCACTCACGTCGTCGCGCGCGTCGGCGCCGCCCTGGCGGCCGAGATCGGGGGCGCCGCCGCAGGCGTCACCGTCGACTGAGAGGCGCCGTGACCCCGAGCGAGCCGAGCCGCACGGACCGGCCTGAAACTGACGGCGCCGGCGACCGCAGGGTCCTGGACGTCCTGGAGACCGCGGTGCGCTCCATGGGCGGCAGCCCCCGCCAAGGGCAGACCACCATGGTCCGGGAGGTCGCCCAGACCCTGGCCGACGGCACCCACCTCCTGGTGCAGGCCGGCACCGGGACGGGAAAGTCACTGGGCTACCTGGTGCCCGCCATGGTCCACGCCGTGCAGGCCGGCGCCCGGGTCGTGGTCTCCACCGCCACCCTGGCCCTGCAACGGCAGATCCTCACCAAGGACGCGCCCCTGGCCGCCGACGCCGTCGAGCAGGTCACCGGCGCCCGCCCCGAGGTGGCCCTGCTCAAGGGCTGGCAGAACTACCTGTGCCGCCACCGCCTGGACGGCGGGTACCCGCAGGAGGAGGACGAGGCCGCCCTCTTCGGCGTCGGGGACGCCATCTCCCAGCCGGCCGCCGGGCACGGGAGCGACGCGAGCCTGGGCGAGCAGGTGGTCCGCCTGCGCGAGTGGGCCGCCAGGACGGACACCGGTGACCGCGACGACCTTGTCCCCGGCGTCTCCCAGCGCGCCTGGGCCCAGGTCTCCGTCTCCCGGGCCGAGTGCCTGGGACAGTCCTGCCCCCTGAAGTCCGAGTGCTTCCCCGAGCTGGCGCGCGCCGTCGCCTCCCGGGCCGATCTCGTGGTGACCAACCACGCCATGCTCGGCGTGGTCGTGGCCGGCAACCCCGGGGTCCTGCCCGACCACCAGGTCCTCATCGTCGACGAGGCCCATGAGCTGGCCGACCGGGTCCGCTCCCAGGGAACCATCGCCCTGTCGGCGTCCGCCGTGGCGCGCACCGCCGCCACCGCCCGCAAGCACGCCTCCGTGCTGGTCAGCGAGCTGGAGTCCGCGGGCCAGACCCTCCAGCTCGCGCTGGCCGAGCTGCCCGACGGCCGGCTGGAGGCGCCCCTGCCCGCCGCCCTGCACGACGCGCTCGTGGTCCTGGGCGGCGCCGCCCG
>CAJZFF010000430.1 GCA_915069725.1 uncultured Actinomyces sp. | reverse complement strand
GAGCCGTGGCGGTGACAACGTTTCCGGATGACAAGAGGACAGAACGAAATGGGTGACAACAACGTAGGCCAGGGCCGGCGGATCCGATCGGTGCTGGTGGCCAACCGCTCCGAGATCGCCATCCGCGTGATGCGTGCAGCCACCGAGCTGGGGCTGCGCACCATCGGCATCTATTCGCACGAGGACCGTTTTGCGCTGCATCGGACCAAGGCCGACGAGAGCTACCTGGTGGGGCAGGGACAGAAGCCGCTGCAGGCCTACCTCGACATCGCCGAGGTCATCCGGGTGGCCAAGCAGGCCGGCGCCGATGCCATCCACCCGGGTTATGGCTTCCTGTCCGAGAATCCCGAGCTGCCGCGCGCCTGCGCCGCAGCGGGCATTGCCTTCATCGGGCCCACGGCCGAGGTGATGACCCGGCTGGGCAACAAGGTGGCGGCGCGTGAGGCGGCTTTGGCGATGCCGGCTCCGCAGAAGCCGGAGAATATGGATGAGAATTCCTCTGAGGGTGCTATTGCGACGGCGACTTACTTCGTTCAGTTGTATCCCTATGTGTATGCCACGGGGGACCTGGAGCAGTGGAAGTCGATGAGTCGGCAGGACTGCCTGTTCTGCAACTCGGTGATCACCAATGTGAAAGAACTTCACGAATCCGGAGGATGGCGTGACCCGTGGGTTCACACCATTACTCAAACCGGTTATTCCGATCCCGGTCCCGGCAGCGAGTACTCCCGAGTAGACGTCCTCTTCGATCAGGAGGCCGTCTACGCCTATGACGGAACCGGGGCATCACCCGAAGTAAACGAACCTCAGACAAACACTCTCCTGATCCTTGCCATGAAATATGAGGGTACACAATGGGTTATTCGGGAAGGGCAAGTAGAGTGAAAATAAGGTCGCTAGGTGCATTAATTGTCGCGATAGTGTTGGTTTTATCGTTGTTTTCTATTTCGCCCGCAGAAGCTGATGATATTTGGAAGGTTGAGGGTGCTGGTAATTCTGCAGGAATATCGCATAAACAAGAAACTTTAGTCTTCCCTGATCCGGTTCCTGAGGTGGCGCCTGCTCCGGTGGTGCAGGGTGGGGAGGCTTCTGTGGGGGAGGGGGTCGGTGATCCGCTTGCGGAGGAATTCTCGAAGACTGTGGATGACTGCCTGCCGGAAACAGGGCTAGCTCGCGTATTTTGCACGTCAAAAGCGGTCGATCTAATGTTAATGCTCCTCAATAGACCCCAGTCCGCGCCCGAAGAACCCGCCGCCGCCGTGGAAGCTGCAGGGGCCGGCGTGCCCGTCGTGGTCACGTCCTCGGATGTTTCCAAAGTCATGGCCAACGGATCAGGCATTACACGCCAGCCCCCGGGCGCCAAGGCACTGGTGTCCAAGATCGTGATCGTCTACACCTCCGGGGACTCCCAGACCATGGAGACCCAGGTCGGGGGCACTCCGGTGACCATCGTGGCCACCCCGGCGTCATACACCTGGGACTGGGGCGACGGCACCACAACCACAACCAAGGACCCGGGAGCCGCCTACCCCGATCACACGGTCTTTCACAAGTACTCCCACACCGCCGACAACGTCGTCATCAGCCTGACCACCACCTGGACGGCCACCTACTCCGTAGGCGGCGGGCCCGCCCAGCCGATCTCCGGCACCCTGACCACCACCGACACCACCAACCCCTTCGACCTCGTCAGACGCATCTCCTACCTCACCGACGACGCCGAAGAAGCCCAAGGCCACTAACCCCCACCCCAGCACACGCCCACACCCCAGACCACCACGACCCCACTCAGTCCCGGATGGCGGCACGTCGGGCTCCTAGGGTCGCTGTCCCCATCGCCGCCGATCCGATGAGCAGGCTGAGGACGACGATCATCAGCCAACGCTCGGGGAACTGGTGAGCGATACTCATCCAGCCCCAGGGGGCCAGCCGCCACAGCCAGGTGGCCGCCAAGACCTCGTTACCGCCGATGAGCAGGCCCATGATGACCAGGATGATGTTGAGGACGATCGCCACGACGATCCGGGTGCTCAGAGCCACCGCCAGGCTGACGGCCGCGATCATGAAGGCGACAGCCGGCATCACCATGACCCCATAGACCGTGCCGGTCACCGCCGGCAAGGTCGGGTCGGTGCGGGTCAACGTGTCGCCCAGGACCGTCATACCCCAGGAGGCACCCAGGACCGGGATGAGGAAGAACCCACTCAGGACCGCAGCTGAGGCCATGATGCCCCCGCCCCCTCGGCGGGTGATGAGCGTACGCCAGGCGGGCTGGAGGCGTCCCCACACCGTGATGCCGACGAGGGCCGCGGCAACCGGCGCTCCCATGAGCTCGAGGAAGCTCTGCCCGTACCCGGGTGGATACACGGTGTGGAGGACACCCAGGAAGGCGAGCAGCAGGGTCGCCAGGACCGCCCACACGATCCAGGGCAGGACGCCGGCCATCGCCAGGACGGCACTGCGCGGCCCGGGGGTACGGGCCATGCGGGTGGTGGGCGTAGCACGGAACTGCGCGGTACTCCGGGGCGGCGACGTCGGAGCCTCCACCGGGACCTGTTCCGAGACGTTCTCCGGCTGAATGTCGGTGGCCTGTCCGCCGGGAAGCAGGCGTCTGAGCCCGACGACGAACCACGCCGAGGACTCAGCACCCCCAGGTGTGCCGCCAAGAACGGACAGGCCGATGCCGGCCAACGTCAGGGCGGCCGTCAGCAGGAACCCGGGCAGGAGCGGGTAGCC
>CAJZFF010000429.1 GCA_915069725.1 uncultured Actinomyces sp. | reverse complement strand
CACCCGGGGGTCAACGGTCAGGACGACGTCGCCGCCATGACCGCCGTCACCGCCGTCGGGCCCGGCCAGGGGCTTGAACTTCTCACGGTGCACGGACGTGCAGCCGTTGCCGCCGTCGCCGCCGGCCACGTGGAGGACCACTCGGTCAATGAAGCTGGGCATGGGGTCTCCTGTGAGTCCGGGATAGCGCGAGAGGGCGGACGGCAGGTGCCGTCCGCCCTCTCGCGACGTGTGATGTGCTCGGGGCTCAGGCCTCGGGGAGCACGACGTTGACGACCCGGCGACCGCGGAAGGTGCCGAACTCGACGTTGCCGGCGGCGGTGGCGAACAGGGTGTCGTCGTTGCCGCGGCCGACGTTGCGGCCCGGGTGGAAGTGGGTGCCGCGCTGGCGGACGATGATCTCGCCGGCCTTGACGAACTGGCCGCCGAAGCGCTTGACGCCGAGGCGCTGCGCGTTGGAGTCGCGGCCGTTACGGGAGGAACCAAGACCCTTCTTGTGTGCCATGGTTGAAGGCTTCTTTCTTCTCGAGCGTGTGCGTTCAGGATGCCCGCGTACTGGCTGACGCCGGGGCGGTCACTTGATGGCGGTGACCTTGACGGCCGTCAGCTGAGCGCGGTGGCCCTGGCGCTTGCGGAAGCCGGTCTTGTTCTTGAACTTGAGGATGTTGATCTTGGGGCCCTTCTCGTCGCCGATGATCTCGGCGGTGACGGAGGACTTGGCCAGATCGGCGGCAGAGGTGGTCACCTTGTCGCCGTCCACCAGCATGACGGGGGCGAGGGTGACCTCGTCGCCGATCTCACCAGCAAGCTTGTCGACAACCACGACGTCGCCGACGGAGACCTTCTCCTGACGGCCGCCGGCCTTGACGATCGCGTAGACCACTTGAATGCTCATCTCTGTAGATTCTTCGAAAGGCTCTCACTCGCTGCAAGACCGGGATCGGCCTCGCCGGGAGGGCCCTGTCTGGGCAATGGCGCAAGAAGCACCGGCAGATAACTCTAGGCGATCATGTCGCCAGCACCAACCTCCGATCCGCCCCACTCCCTGTGTTCTTGGGCACGGAGGCGTCGTCAGGCCGACACCTCCGGGGCGTCTGAAGAATTCTCCGGTGAGGGCGCGGCGCTCTTGGCCGTGGCCCGCCGTCGCGTTCTCCTCGCCGGCTTGTCCTCGGCCGGCTCAGACGGCGCCTCGCCGGACTGCGGCTCAGCGGGGTCCTCGGACGTCGCGGCGACCTTCTTCTCGGCCTTCTTGCCGGTCTTTTTCCCCGACTTCTTGTCCGCCTTGTCGCCCTTCTTCTCACTGGTCTTCTTCGCCGACTTCTTGTCAGCCGCCTTCCTCGACCGGCTCTTGACCGGCTTGTCCTCGACCGGGGAGTCCGAAGCGTCCTGGCCGTCGGCGGGCTGCGCGTCCTGCGCGGTCTGCGCCGCACCATGGGCACTGTCGCTCACGCCGGCCTCCGGGGCCTCGACGGCCCCCTGATCCTCATGAGACTCCGGCCCCTCCTGCTGGCTGTCCTTGTGGGCCTGCTCGGCGGCGGCCGCGATCTGGGCCAGGGCGCCACGCACCGCCGCCCGGGCCTCATCATCAGCCCCGGACTCGGGCGATCCGGCGACGTCGCGCCCTGCGGACCCCTTGCCGTGGCCGGAGCTCTTGGAGCCCTTGGTCTCCTGAGAGTCCTGCTTGGCCTCCTTCTTACCCCCGCCGGCGGCCTGCTCCTCACGGTTCTTGCGTCCGCGCGAACGCCCGCCACCGCGTGAGGCGGAGGCCGACATGTCGACCTGCTGGTTCTCCACGGGCTCGTCGTGGACGATGAAGCCCCGTCCCTTGCAGTGCTCGCAGGTGGTGGAGAAGGCCTCGACCAGGCCCTGGCCCACCCGCTTGCGGGTCATCTGGACCAGACCCAGTGAGGTGACCTCGGTGACCTGGTGGCGTGTACGGTCGCGACCCAGGCACTCCACGAGCCGGCGCAGCACGAGGTCCCGGTTGGACTCCAGGACCATGTCGACGAAGTCGATGACAACCATGCCGCCGATATCGCGCAGGCGCAGCTGGCGGACGATCTCCTCGGCGGCCTCCAGGTTGTTGCGGGTGACGGTCTCCTCCAGCGTGCCCCCCGCGCCGGTGAAGCGTCCGGTGTTGACGTCGATGACAGTCATCGCCTCGGTGCGGTCGATGACCAGGGTGCCGCCGCTGGGGAGCCAGACCTTGCGATCGAAGCCCTTGGCGAGCTGCTCGTCGACGCGGTGGGCGGCGAAGACGTCCTCGGGCCCGACCCAGTGCTCGAGGCGCTCGGACAGATCCGGGCTGACCTCGTCGATGTACTGCGAGACCGTGGACCAGGTGTTGTCCCCGGAGACGATGAGCTTGCGGAAGTCCTCGTTGAAGACGTCGCGGATGACTCTCACGGCGAGCTCGGGCTCGCCCTTGAGCAGGACGGGGGCCTTGCCGCTGCCCTTCATGACGGAGGACGCCTTCTTGTCAATGGCCTCCCACTGGGCCACGAGGCGCTCGACGTCGGCGGTCAGCTGCTCCTGGGTGGCCCCCTCTGCGGCGGTGCGCACGATGACTCCGGCCGAGTCGGGCACGATTCGCTTGAGGATCTTCTTCAGGCGGCTGCGCTCGGTGTCGGGCAGCTTGCGCGAGATCCCCGTCATGGTGCCCCCGGGGACGAGGACCAGGTAACGGCCCGCCAGGGTGATCTGGCTGGTGAGGCGAGCGCCTTTGTGACCGATGGG
>CAJZFF010000428.1 GCA_915069725.1 uncultured Actinomyces sp. | reverse complement strand
ATCCCAGTATCGCCCACCACCATGACGACGGACCCGAGCCCAACCGGCTCGGGTCCTTCGTCGTTCCCGGGCTCGGGGCTCCGGCGGCCGGCTGCTGGGCCACGGGTCGTGGACGACGATGATGGGCGTCTACGCTTGCGGGCATGGCCGACCCCTCGACGTACCGTCCTGCCCCGGGCGAGATCCCCACGTCCCCAGGGGTCTACCGGTTCCTGGACGGGCAGGGACGGGTTATCTACGTCGGTAAGGCCAAGAACCTGCGCCAGCGCCTGTCCAACTACTTCCAGGACCTCGCCGCCCTGCACCCGCGCACCCAGAAGATGGTCACCACCGCATGCGCGGTGGAGTGGACGGTGGTGTCCACCGAGGTGGAGTCCCTGGCCCTGGAGTACTCCTGGATCAAGGAGTTCAACCCCCGTTTCAACGTCATGTACAAGGACGACAAGTCCTACCCCTACCTGGCGGTGACGATGGGGGAGACCTACCCCCGCGTGCAGGTAGTCCGCGGGGCCCGCAAACCGGGAACCCGCTACTTCGGCCCCTTCGTCCAGGCCTGGTCCATCCGCGAGACCGTCGAGCAGCTGCTGAGGGTCTTCCCAGTGCGTTCCTGCTCAGCCGGCGTCTTCCGCCGCGCCCAGGCCTCGGGGCGTCCCTGCCTGTTGGGGTACATCGACAAGTGCTCGGCCCCCTGTGTGGGCCGCATCAGCCCGCAGGACCATCGGGCGCTGGCCGAGGACTTCTGCGCCTTCATGGCCGGTCGCACCGGCCCCTACCTGCGCCAGGTCGAGGCTGAGATGAAGGCGGCTGCCGCCTCCCTCGACTTCGAGAAGGCCGCCCGCCTGCGTGATGACGCCGCCGCGCTGCGCAAGGTCATCGAGGGCAACGCCGTCGTCCTGCCCGACGCCACCGACGCCGACGTCTTCGCCCTGGTCCGCGACGAGCTCGAGGCCGCGGTCCAGGTCTTTCACGTGCGCGGCGGCCGGGTGCGCGGGCAGCGCGGCTGGGTCGTGGACCTCATCGACGACGCCGGGGACGCCGAGCTCATCGAGCGCCTCCTCGAACAGGTCTACGCCTCCCTCATTGATCCGGCCGACGCCGGCGCCGTCCACCACAGCGGCGCCCCCACCTCCTCGGGCACCACCACCTCCGTCGGGGTGTGGGAGCGCGCCCCCGCCAGCCCCCAGCCCCGTAGCGGGCCCAACGGTTCAAACGTCGCCTCTTCCAGGCGCAACGGCGAGTCGGCGGCCACGAGCGTCGACGACGTCGCCCACACGGCCACCACGGCGGTGCCCAAGGAGATCCTGGTTCCCGAGCTGCCCAGCAACGTCGCCACCGTGCGAGCCTGGTTGTCCGGCCTGCGCGGGGCAAAGGTCGACCTGCGCGTCCCGCAACGCGGCGACAAGGCCGCTCTCATGGACACGGTGCGCAAGAACGCGCAGGAGGCTCTGAGGCTGCACAAGACCCGGAGGGCGGGAGATCTCACCCAGCGCGCCCTCGCCCTCGATGAGCTCGCCGAGGCCCTCGATCTGCCCGAGGCGCCCCTGCGTGTCGAGTGCTACGACATCTCCCACACCCAGGGCACCTACCAGGTCGGCTCCATGGTCGTCTTCGAGGACGGTGCGCCCCGGAAGTCCGACTACCGACGCTTCACCGTGCGCGGCCAGGACGGCAGCGGCGCGGCTGACGACACCGCCGCCATGCACGAGGTCCTCACTCGCCGGTTCAAACGCCTCATCGCCGAGCAGGGATGCGGGGAGGCCGCAGCCCGGGCCGCGCAGGAGATCGAGGACGTCGAGGGCATCGCCGTCGCCTCCGGTCCTATCGATCCCGAGACCGGCAAGGCCCGGCGCTTCTCGTACGCGCCCGGGCTGGTCGTCGTCGACGGCGGGCTGCCGCAGGTCAATGCGGCACGCACCGTGCTCGACGAGCTCGGCATCGACGTGCCGCTCATCGGACTGGCCAAGCGTCTGGAGGAGGTGTGGGTGCCGGGGGAGGAGTTCCCCGTCATCCTGCCGCGCACATCGCCCGCCCTCTACCTGCTCCAGCACCTGCGCGACGAGTCCCACCGCTTCGCCATCACCCACCACCGCAAGAAGCGCTCGGCCGGCATGACCCGCTCCGTCCTGGACGGCATCCCCGGCCTTGGACCGGCTCGTCAGGCGGCCCTCCTGCGGGAGTTCGGCTCGGTCACACGCATACGGCAAGCCGATGTGGATGACATCACTCGTGTCAAGGGCATCGGACCGGCTTTGGCGGGTACTATCTTGGCTCACCTCCACAGTCCAGCTACTGAACAGTAGTGTGATTTCACGAAGCGCTGGACTGACGTCAACTCGAAAGGAAACCCCGTATGAGGATCTCCGCCCGCAACCAGCTGCCCGGCACCGTCGTCTCCATCGAGAAGGGCGCCGTCAACGGCGTCGTCAAGATCGAGGTCGCCCCCGGCGTCATCATCACCTCCTCCATCACCAACGCGGCCATCGAGGAGCTTGAGCTGGCAGAGGGTAAGAAGGCGGTCGCAGTCGTCAAGGCCTCCTCCGTCATGGTGGGCCTCCAGGACTGAGGCCGGACGCCGCCATGAGGCGCAGGTCGGCCGCCATCAGCGCGATCTGATCGTGGCGGTCACTGGCCCGGAACCTTCTGAACCTGACACCTGACAGAAGACACGGAGGATGAAGAGCCATGACCGCACCATCGCCCGACCCCGACCTGCGCTTCCCCGGCGGCTTTCTGTGG
>CAJZFF010000427.1 GCA_915069725.1 uncultured Actinomyces sp. | reverse complement strand
GCCTGTGACGGCCAGGGACCGCTCAGGCGCGCTGGTGGGCCACGACACCGGCCACGATCGTGGCCAGGGGGCGAACCCGCGCCAGCTCATCGGCCCCAAGACGCACGGGGTCCTCGGCCAGGAGCACCAGGTCGGCCGGCGAGCCCACCGCTACCGGGCCTGCCCCGTTGACGCTGGCCGCCAGCGCCTCCTCGGCTGTCAGCCGCTGGTCCGGCGACCACACCGAGCCATCCGGCGTCCGGCGCCCCACGGCCGCCGACATGGCCAGCCATGGGTCCAGGGGCGCCACCGGCGCATCCGATCCCAGCTGGAGCAGGGCCCCGGCAGCCACCATATCCGCGAAGGCGTAGGTGCGCCCCTCCAGTCCCGGCCACACCCGGCTCACGGCCGCCCAGTCGTCAATGAGGTGGGCCGGCTGAACCGACAGCTCGATGCCGCAGCCCACGAGGCGCCTGAGCGCCCCGTCAGGCTCGTCGAGGGCGTCGGCCGGCAGCAGCTGGGCGTGTTCCAGGCGCCCGGCGGCACCCGAGTGCGCGAAGGCCGCGGCGACGTCGTCGACCGCTGCGTCCCCGATGGCGTGGATGGCCATCTCATAACCCTGCCGGGAGGCACGGGCCATGAGGTCGGTGAGCTCGGCCCGGTCGATATTGACCACGCCGCAGGCGTGCTCCAGGCCCAGCTCGGCAGGGTAGGGCTGGCACATGTGCGCGCTGCCCGAGCCCATCGAGCCGTCTGCGATCACCTTGAGCGGCCCCTGCACCAGCACCGGGGATCCGTCGGGCAAGCGGGGTGAGCCCGCCAGCGCGGTCCCGGTGCGCAGGCCCCGGGCGATCCAGTGCTCCAGCTTGTCGCGGTAGACCCCGATACGGATACGGGGCAGCACCTCAGGAAGAACGCCCTGGGCCGTCATGGCCCGCAGGCGCCGCGGCCAGTCATCGGGATCCTCCGACCAGCTCATGTCCACCACGCCGGTGATACCCCGGGAAATCATGTCAGCCAGGACCTGCCGGTAGCCGGACTCCCGCAGCTCGTGCGTCCCGGGCACCTCATCGAGGCGGTCCAGCAGGGCGAACCACGGATCCTCCTTCATCGGTGCCCCCGGGTCCTGGGCACTGGCCCCCGGCAGGCCGAAGACACGCAGCGCCGCCGAGTTCAGCCACCCGGAGTGCACGTCCCCGGAGATGAGCAGCGTGGGAATCTCCCCGGTGACGGCGTCGAGCTCGGCCACCGTGGGCACCCGGGGCCAGTTGGACAGACGGTGCCCGAAGCCCTGGATCGTGGCCGGCCGTGAACCGGCCGGATGATCCCGCAGCGCCCGGGCCACCAGCTCCAGGGCCTCCTCGGCGCTGCGGGTGGCCAGCGTGTCAATGCGCGCCGAGCGCGCCGCCTCCATGTCCAGGTGGGCGTGAGCGTCCCACAGGCCGGGAATGAGGAAGGAGCCCTCGGCCTGAAGGACCCGTGCTCCGGGAGCACTCAGCCCCTGTCCCACCTCGACGACCCGGCCGGCCTCGATGCGTACATCCACGGGCTCACCCGGGGGCGGCGGCGCGGCCAGGGGGCCGGGGTGCGGGGCACCTCGGCGGAGCGCCCCCAGCTCGGTGCGCGACCGGAAAGGGATGATGCGCGCGTCCCTGATGAGCAGGTCTGCGGAGGGTTGATCGGCCATGCGTCACTGTAGGCACAGCCGCCACGCTCGCGGGCGGTTCCCCAGGACGCTGCTGCGACAGGCCCCGTCAGCCGATTCCGATGATGGGGGCCGGCAGCGGTGAGCCGGAGCCGTCGCGCCGCTCATCGGGCTCCGGCAGCGCGACCGGCTTGCCGCCCTCGCGTAGCGCCCTAGGCGGGGCCACCCCCACCCAGGCCACGACCAGTTCGTCCTCACCGCGCAGGAACCGGTGCGAACGGACCCCGCCCGTGGCCCGTCCCTTCGCCGGGTAGCGATCCAAGGGGGTGACCTTGACACTGCCTCCACCGGTACCCGGCAGCGAGCCCTCGGAGCCCGCCACCGTCACCACGACGGCCTCGGCCAGGAGCTCCTCAGGAACCGCTGCGCCGGCGATAACCCGGGCACCCTCATGCAGCGAGATCCCCGCCATGCCGCCGGCGCCCCGGCCCTGCGGGCGCACCTTGGTGGCCTGGAACCGCAGCAGCTGGGCGTCGGAGGTCACCAGTGCCAGGAAGTCCGTATCCGCCGCGGTGCCGGCGAAGACCACCCGATCGCCCTCGGACAGGGAGATGACCTCCCAGCTCTCGGCGTTCCTGGGCTCGTCACCGGGCTTGACCCGCTTGATGACGCCCTCAGCCGTGGCCAGGACGATCGGCGGGTTGTCGGCCGACCCCACCGGGACCAGCCCCACCACCTTCTCCTCCGGCTCGATGTCCACCAGCTGGCGAACCTGAGTCGCGCCGGCCAGCCCCGGGGCTCCCTCGGTGCGTGGCACCTCCGTGGTGGAGACGACGTCGAGCAGTACCAGCCGGCCGGTGTCGGTGACCGCGCCGATCCGTCCACGCGCCGTGGCGGACACCTGGGAGGTCAGTGCGTCGTGGGGCTGGCGCCGGCCGGTGCGGGCCACCGGCTCGGCGCCGGGAATACGCGCCACCAGCCCGGTGGCAGACAACACCACCCGGCACGGGTCGTCGGGGACAGTGAGCGGTACCGGGGAGGCGCTCGGCATGAGCGTCATCGGCTGAGCGGACGTGCCGGCCCGCTTCGTGCCTCCACCTGAGACGGCGGGGGCGTCG
>CAJZFF010000426.1 GCA_915069725.1 uncultured Actinomyces sp. | reverse complement strand
GTGCCACAACGAGACTGCGGTCGGAGCGCGAGCGGGAGGAGGCGGCGCGAACGGTGCGGGCGATGTCGGCGTCGGCGAGCAGCGGAGGCAGGAGCGCAGTCAGGAGCACGGCCGCGAGTCTAGTGACTCCCCGTCCCGGAACCACCGGTGGGCCGGGCCGGTCGGCCGGTAAAGGCCCGGCGGACCCAGTCCCCGCTGCGGACCTGGTTCCATGGGTTGGCGTGCCCGGCGACGACGCCCACGCCCCCACCCGTGGTCTTGTTGCGGCTCTCCAGCAGGACGGAGACCTGCGCCGAGGCGGCCATGCCGGCGATGAGCCACACAACTGTGCCGATCTGGGTGATGAAGGCGACCGTTCCGTAGGCCGGGATGAGGCTGAGCAGAGCGATCTGCGCGGGGTTGGAGCGCTGGACGACGGCCCTAGCGCCGTGGACCAGCAGCCCCACCATGACGAGCACCACAGGCATCCACCCGAAGCGCAGCGCGGTCAGGAGCAGGTGGTTGTCGATGGAGCTGTAGCCGCCCCAGGCCACCGAGTCCCCCACTTTCTGGTAGGCCGAGGACAGTCCCAGCGGCTTGAGCTGACGCACCAGGACGAGGATGTCGCCGCGGTAGCCGGCCGAGTCCTCCTGCTCGCGGCCGGCCGAGTCGAAGACGCCCAGGACATAGGGCAGCAGCACGCTGCCCACACCGACCAGCACCATGAGGAAGCTCATCCGCCACAGGGCGGGGATATTGATGTGCACCTGCATGAGGCTGAGGATGACGGCGATGACGGCGCAGGCGATCGCCGAGCGGGAGAAGGTCGGGATGGTCGCCCCCAGGACGAGGGCGCCGGCCGCGATCCGGTAGCCGGGCCTCCACCGCGCGGCCAGGATGAGCGGGATCCCGGCCGCCAGGCACACCCCCAGGGCGATGGGGTGGCCGAAGGCCCCCTCGACGCGGGTGAAGCTGCCCCGGGCCAGGGGCGGGGACCACTCCTCGTAGAGGTTGTTGTGGATGGTGATGTAGCTGAAGAGGTTGATGGTGGTGACGGCCTCGAGCAGCGCCAGCACGGACACCGCGATCCACACGATCGCCAGGACCTCGGCCATGCGCCGCAGCCCGAGCCGCTCCACGAGCAGCCGTCCGGCGAGGTAGGCGGGCAGGGCACCGAAGACGACGTCGGACAGGACGTAGTTGAGCGGCGAGCCCGCGGCGACGGACAGGCCCACCAGGCACCAGGCGGTAGCGACCATGAAGTCGCCGCTGGTCAGCCGCCACGAGAAGCCGGGCAGGAGGGCGAGGACCACCAGGAAGCAGGCCAGGGTGGCCGGAGGCACATTGGGCTCGAAGGGGATCATCACCCACACCGGCACGAAACCGATGGCGCCCATGACCAGTGCGGCCCCGGCGATGGGGCGGCGGTGGATGCGGTCGGCCACAAAGATGAGGACCGCCAGGGCGACGCTCACCATGGGGAGGACGATGAACAGGGTCCTGACGAAGGACATCGTTCCTCCCTTGTTGTGTCATGACCGCGGTGATGTCACGGCGGTCGAGTCGGTAGTCGGTAGGTGGTCGATAGGTGGCTTGTCGGCGGCTCGTCGGCGGACGGAGCTGCGCGGCCCCGAGCCGCCCCACAGAACCGCTGTGAGAAATGCCCGGGAAGATGCTGGGAGGGCCTCGGCGGTCCTGACCAAGGTCAGGACCGGCCGGAAGAAATCCGTCGACGTCGTCCCGACTGGGCCGACCCCGACGTCTTCTTCACTGTTGGGACGGGAGTCCTCAGGACCCCCATCCATCACACGATTCCAGTGAAAGACTCACCACATCGCCCGCTCCCCCACGTCTGAGGATTCCAGGCGTGGCCGGAGGCGCAGCGAAGGCTACTACAGTCACCGAGACCTGAGCGTGATCTTACAGTTAGGGTTGGGCCGTAGCCTTTCAGCATCCGCCGGGCCACACGGCCCACGGTGCCCGACGGGCCGCCGGAATCGACC
Organism: uncultured Actinomyces sp.; assembly: GCA_915069725.1. Classification (GTDB taxonomy): domain Bacteria; phylum Actinomycetota; class Actinomycetes; order Actinomycetales; family Actinomycetaceae; genus Actinomyces. Next base: position 760 of record CAJZFF010000426.1, on the reverse strand, counting down.
AGATCCAGATCTTCCCCAGACCAGATGAGGAGCAGCGTGCAGCCGTCGCAGATCCTTCACGCCATCCGCAGGAACCTAGTCGCCTGCCTCGTCATCCTGCTCGTATGCATCCTGGCCGGGCTGGGAGTGGCCCTGTCGACGACGCCGGTGGCCATGGCCACCACGACTCTGGGCATCCAGCCCAAGTCCAAGGAGACCCCCTCCTTCTCCACCCAGGCCAAGGACCTCATGCCGACCCTGGTGGAGCTCTCCACGAGCCCGAAGGTCCTCGAGCCGGCGGCAGCCAACCTCAACATGGAGACCACCGACCTGTCAGACGCACTGACGGTCACCAACCCGCCCGAGACCCTGGTTCTGTCCATCACCGCCAAGGCCGGCAGCAAGCAGAAGGCCGTCGACATGGCCCAGGCGACGGCCGACTCGCTCAACAAGGAGCTCACCTCCGGCGAGCTGCTGGGCAAGCAGGCCCTGGGCATGACGACGAGCACCACCTCACCCGCCACCACGGCCAACACCACCATGGAGCGCCCCGGCGCCCGGGCCGCGGCAATCTCCGGACTGCTGCTGGGGCTTCTGGCCTCCGTCTCCTACGCGATGTTCCGTCACCGTCGCGACAGCGGTCACGGCGCCGACCGGGGCGCAGAGATCCGCCCCGGGCGCACCGCGGCCACGCTGAGCGCCCTGAGGCAGAAGACCTCGGACCTGCTGCGACCGAGCCAGCCGCCCATGCAGCCGCAGGTGCAGGCGCAGCCGCCCTACC
>CAJZFF010000425.1 GCA_915069725.1 uncultured Actinomyces sp. | reverse complement strand
TCGGTGTCACGGTCGCGGGCCTGGTTCCTCGCGATCTTCCACCTCCACCACTCGGAGTTCCGGCCGGGCATGGTCCCGTGCTCAGGGCAGCCGTGCCAGAAGCAGCCGTCGACCTGTACCGCCACTTTCTTCCCGGGGAAAGCAATGTCGACCTTGCGGCGCGCAATCCCTGGGACCTTGTACTGCACCCGATACCGCAGTCCTATCCGCCACAGCGCTCGCCGCAGCTCCATCTCAGGGGAGGTGTCACGCCGTGACAGGTTGGAGTAGCGAGCGCTCACCTTCGGATCGGCGGGCTTGTCTCGTGCTGGTTCGGGAGCGTGCAGCGGGTCGGACGAGCCATCATCTGACAGCGCAGGCTGCATACATCACCTCGTCAGTAGCTTGCGAACCGCCTGATCAGGACTTGCTGGAGCGGCATCTACCGCATTGAGGATACGGCGGCCGGACGCTGTCGACTCGAGGATGCGGCGGTCGCGGTCACAGTGCATCTTGAGCACGTTCCAGACCACTCCTACGTTGACGCCGTTCCCCAGTTGCTTGTAGGTCTTGGTATCGGGTTGGCCGGCAAAGGAGAACTCATCGGGGAACCCCTGAAGGCGGGCGGCCTCCCGAGGTGCCAGCCGGCGACGTTTCCTCCCGACGATGCTGGTCTGTGTGATGGCGACAAGCGCGGGAACGTAGGTGGGAGGCTTCGCGCGCAGACCTGACGGACGGAAGTGCATGAGACAGTCCCAGAGGGACTCGATGTCCTGTGCCTGCCACTCGAGCTTGCGGCGTGACGACGGGAAGTCCTTCACACCAGAGGTGGTCATCCACGCCCGACACCAGGCCGCGTTGTCGGTGAAGAGCTGCGCGTTCTTGCGCAGGAAGTTCATCTTCCAGGCGGGAACGTCGTCGAGCTCTCCCGACTCGATCTGGATCTCCAGATCCTCGATCGTCTGCCACGCATCGACCCAGATGGGGAACCCAGGTAGCTTCTTCCCAGGGTTGTGGTCGCGAAACCGCTGTACCCAGTCGTCCCAGGCGTAGATCCAGTCCTTCTCGGGTCCCGACAGGTCGTACCCTTCGACGTCAGCGAGCAGGTAGTCGTCTATCTTCCAGTCGACTGGCCCGTCCGCGTACAGTTCTCTGGGTCTCGCCACAGGCTGGGGATCCGTTGACCCGATGCCGTTAGGGTCGTACGTGGCGGTGATGAAGACTCGCTCCCTGACCTGTGGACGCCCTCCCCGCTCTGGCCCTAGCTGGTGTGGCGAGAGGATGGCGGGGGTGCCTGCGACGCGATACCCCTGCCTCCTCAGGGACCTGACGATGACGTCCCACTCGTGGGCGTGGCGCGGTCCGGCGAGGTTCCGAACGTTCTCGAGGAGGAGCACCGTGGGGTGGCGCTCCTGGACGATCTTGAGGATGTTGAAGTAGAGCGTGCCCCGCACCTCGTCCAGCATCCCGGCCTGGGCTCCGGACTTGGAGAAAGGCTGGCATGGGAACCCGGCGGCGAGGATGTCGTGCGGCTGGATCCTGTCGGACACGCCGTGTTCGCCGGCGTCGACTGTGATGTCACCGAGGGCGTTGACACCCCAGTTCTGCTCGTAGATGCGGGCTGCGTCCTTGTCGATCTCGACGGCGTAGGTGCATTGGCCGCCCATCCCAGACAGGGCCGCGTGGAAACCCCCGATACCCGCGAACAGGTCAACGTAGTAGAAGGGGATGGTAGGCACGGAATAAGCTTAGCCGGTTGAGCGCCAAAAGCCGGTCCGACCTCACGAAACTGCAGAAGATCACAAAGTCATTACTGAAAGGTGTCGCCTATATGTCGAGTGTTGCGTTGCGCGGTCGAGCATGGCCCGGATCGCACCGGGCTGTCGGAGCGCAACAGATAGGCGCGGACCAGATGAATACTGACAAAAGGTACGCGACTGCAGAGGTGACTCACTGTAAGGGCAACAGTGTGGTTGCTGCTGGCCGTCCTGTGCCGATCGCACTTATCGTAAGATCTGTCCATACTGACGGAACGGACCCCTGTTGGGGTGTGCAGCTACGTTCTAGTCAACATCCGGTGGAGCGGGCTCAACAGGACTACGATCCAGGCTGACGCATCTGCAACGCAACGCTCAAGGGCCCAGAAGGCAGAATCTCTGTAGAGCGTCGCTGGACCAACCGCGGTTCAGCAGAACGAGCCAAAATCAACCAATTGAAGGAATTAATGAGATCACCCAACCGCTCGTCCCAGCATCATTGGCGAAACCAATCATATTAGCCATGCCGTTCTAACCACACCCTTCCCTATCAACTAAGGTAATCAACAATGGATGTTGATGAGTCTATGAGCAGTACTCAGTTATCCGGCTACCAAAGTGCTGCGAGCAAAGCTAACGCTGTCGCAAGGATGTACTTTCTTGGGAATCAGCTGGTTGAGCCGCTGGGCCCTGGAAGCAAGGAAAAGAAATCAGCGCTAGTGTCGATGGGGCGATTCGTTGGCCTTGAACTCGACGATGTTGCCGGGAAAGGCGAATGCGGACGACTCATCGCTGAACGACTGCAAGTTACCTGGAGCGCGGACTGTGTGTCCTCGGGTGACACGGTGACATTAAAAGGACTGAATCTACTAATTGATTCGGCTGTGAAATTGCAGTTGAAATCGGGTAGGCGACCGTGGCGGGCATTTGTGCGCGACATCATGGCCTTGAATCCGGCACCAAAATGGAACGACATTGAGGAGACGAGCATGCAAGAAGCAATCTCAGAA
>CAJZFF010000424.1 GCA_915069725.1 uncultured Actinomyces sp. | reverse complement strand
AGCCGTCGTAGCCACTGAGGGCGTAGGACAGCAGGGCCGCGTTGAGGTCGTAGATCGCGGGCAGCGCGTTGAACGGCGACTTGGTCAGCGCCCCCTCGCTGCCGGCGCCCGTCGTCGAGGGCGATTTGCCGGTCATGGAGGAGATGAACTCCATGAACAGCTCGGGCGGCTCCATGTAGTGCAGGGGGTTGTAGGCGCACAGTGCGGGCACGCCCGGTTCGGGCGGATTGTTGCGGCGCCCCGCGGCGACGACGTCGACGCTGTGGCGCGCCGGCTCGGTCAGCGGCGTGTTGCGGTACAGGTGGGAGGACAGGTCGGCCAGCGCGACGTCCCCGGGGTGAGCGATATCCGGACGGATCTGCAGGTAGCGCGGGTTCTTAGTCGGCGCGCCGCCGACCAGGCGCGGGTTGGCCGTCGAGGTCCAGTAGATCTCCTGGCGCGGGTCGTCGGCCTCGGGGAGGGCGGCCGCGCGGCGCACGAGGTTCTGCATGGGCTCGGTGAAGCGGGACAGACCGGGGGCGTCGGCGACCATGGCGCGGGCGTCGTCGGGAGTCAACGGCTGAAAGTTGGAGATGAACAGGTCCGTGTCCGACTCACCGGACATGTCCTTCTCGGTCTGCTTGTCGTAGCCGCGCACGATGGCGTCGTCGGGACGCTGGAAGAGCAGGGACTCGCAGTTGGTGACGAACTTGCGCGACAGCTCCGAGTCCGGGGTGGAGACCAGGCCACCGGGGGCCACGATCGAGGCGGTGATGTCGTCCTCGGTCTGGACCTTGGCCGCCGGCGAGAAGTCCGGGCGCAGGGACAGCAGGCGCCAGGCGCCGTCGTCCTCGAAGCCCACGCGCAGCATGTTGACCTTGATGACCTCACCGTCCAGGCGCAGGGAGTTGCCCTTACGGCCGTTGATGATGCCCACGGAGAAGTGGCTGCGCCAGTCCTGGCCCCAGCTGGGCTGGTAGAAGCGCTTGACGGTGAAGATGAGCTCCTTGATGTGGGCCGGGATCGACTCCAGGAAGGCGTTGTACTCCTCGGTGTACATCGACGACGGCGTCAGCAGCTTGATGACGCTTCCCAGCGAGCGGCGCTCGGAGAGGATCGAGCGGTGGTTGTCGCTCTTGTTGGCCGGGTCGACGAAGCGGTCGGCGTAGTTGCCGTCGAGGATCGCCTGGACGGCGTCGAAGTCCTCGTCGACGTCGCCGACGTAGGCCTCACCGAAGACGAAGGCGTCCAGGAGGGACTTGGAGATCTCCGACTTGCCGCCGCCGGAGACGGTGGCCGGCTTGTGGGCCTGCGTGGACCAGGGGGCGGTGCCCACCAGGTGCCACTGGGTGGCGTCGCCCTCGCGGTGCTTGGCGTGGACCCGGTAGCCGTTGGGGGCCACGTAGGTGTTGCCCACGAGCAGCGGGATCGAGGCCTCCTGGCCGTCGGGGCCGGTCCAGGTGATCGTCTGGCTGCGCATCGAGTAGTGGGCGCCGGCGGGCACCAGCACCACGGTGGGGTCAGCCACGACGACGGCCGACCCATCCTCGCGCGCCTCGAAGCGGCCGGGGTTGCGCTCGATGACGTGCTCGAGGGTCAGGCCCTCAGGGGTGTGGACGTCGGTGTACTCCTGACCCAGGTTGTAGCGCGGGTAGGCGACGGCGCCGCCGGCGTGCTCCTCCTCCACGCAGCCGAAGAGGTTGGCCGAGTACCCGATCTGGGTCTTGACCTCCTTCTTGCAGTAGCCGAAGTAGTTGTCCGCGATGACGGTGACGATGACGCCGCGCTCGTCACGGGCCACGCACTTGAAGGCCTTGCCGCCGTTGTAGAGCTCGGCCTCGTCCTTCCAGCACTGGCCGTCGCGGCGCTGACGCTCGGTGGCCTCCTCCCAGGAGGGCAGGCCCAGCTCCTTCTTGGTCAGGGTGGTCAGGTGCGGGGCGAGGATGACGCAGCCGGTGTGGCCGGTCCACGACTCCGGGGCCAGGGAGGAGTCGTTCTCCGGCAGGTAGGGGTCGCCGCCGTTGCCGAAGATGCCCTCGACGAAGTCCAGGTTGGAGACCAGGCCGCCGGGGGCGATGAAACGGATCTCCATGGAGCGCTCGGCGGAGAAGCCGGGGACCTCGGGCACGACGACGGGGCGCAGCAGCAGGGACACGAAGCAGCGCGCCGGGTCCTCCTGCCGGGAGGCCCACGGCAGGGTCAGCAGGTCCTCGGGGGCCTCGACGGCGTGGGCCAGCAGGCGGGCGAAGACGTCGCGCGGGACGGCGATCTTGTCATCGGGGATCGGCAGGCCGCCCTCGGCGACGTGGAAGACGCCGGCGGTGGTGCGCCGGTCGTTGCGGGGGTTGTGCAGGACGCCGCCGAGCACCTGGTAGCTCTCGACGTAGTCGGAGGTGAAGCTGGTGGCGTCCACCGGCAGGGACAGCGCGCGGGCCAGACCCGGCTGGTCCAGGACGAAGGTCGAGGCGGGCAGCCTGGGCTGGGCGGCGGCGCCGTCGAGGTAGGAGTCCAGGAAGGCCTGGATGCGGCGGTCCGCGGCGCACGGGCGGTTGGCCAGACGTCGGGTCAGCTCTCGCTGACGGGCCAGGATCGGTGCCACGAGGCGGTCGGTCTCCCGATCGAAGTCGGAGCGGGCGGCATGATCCGGGACGGGGGCGCCGAGCAGTTCGAGGCGCAGCGCGATGGCTGAATTGGCTGAGGTGGTCGTTGCGGGGGTGGTAGGGGATGAGTTCATGACCCGAGCCTATCGGCGAGATGTGTCACGCACGTGC
>CAJZFF010000423.1 GCA_915069725.1 uncultured Actinomyces sp. | reverse complement strand
GAGCGCTCACCGGCGGAGAACACGCCGTCCCGGTTCCAGTCCACCCAGCCGGCAACCTTGGTCTGGTTGCCCGAGCAGGTGATCTCCTGGCTCCACTTCTTGCCGATATCGGTCCAGATGACGCGGTCCCAACTGGCAGGGAGGGCGTCCTCGTCATCGATATCGGCAGTATCGTCGCCTGAGGCGTCAGTGGTGTGGGGGATGCTGCTGTTGTGGTCCGTCAGGGAGCCCAGGCGCACGACTGCGGAATTGGTGGTGGCCACGCGCCCTTGATCCGCGGCCTGACTCAGGTTGTACCAATCGCCGGGGTCGCCCTCGTACGGGGTATCACCGTAGGTGATGTTGCGGTCTCCGTTGTTAGACAGCTCCCCACCGTTCCATGCCGGCTGGAACACGCTGCCGGCGGTGCCGTAGCTCTCAGGTGCGTCGCCGTAGTCCATGTAGGAGACGATGCCGAGGGCGACGGCGCCCTTGCCTCCTCCGTGGATCTCAACGTAGCCACTACGGGTGTTGCTCAGAAGCATGACCGAGGAGGGTCCATAACCCGGGTTGAAGAACGAGCTGCACTCGGCGTTGTCCGGGCGGAACTTCACGCCCGACCTGTAGCCGAAAGGCGTGGAGACGGTAACTTTGCCCACCCAGGAGTTCGTTGTGCACCCTTCTGTCCGGGTACTCTCCAACAGACGGAAGGAAACGGCCTGGTCGGAGACGTAGGGAAGCGGGGAAACAGAGATGTACTCCTTCTGGCCGTGCGGGTTGTGCCAGCTCGAGGACTCCGCATCGGCGAAAACCATGCCCTCCATGGGAACCTCCACCTTATTGGGGAGACGTTCCAACTGGCTCTTCGCGGGTTTGGAGGCGGAGGTGACGAGGTAGGAACTGCATTCAACCTGGAACTGGTGGGTTGAGGAGTCCTGCAGGTTGGCAATACCCAGGGGCAGGTTGGATGAGGTCACGTTGGGTCTTTTGATAGCTCCGGCCGTGTAGTTCGTGCCGTCATTATAAAGATGAGGCAGGCCGTCTCCTCTCCAGCTACCCGGTTTGTATCCGACACTCAGGCCCCGATCCGTGGGTAGACCCGACTCTTTTCTCCCTACAGCAGTGGTTCGCACGTTGGACACGGTGCAACGACTGGTGCGCCACATATTGCCGGAGACCTGTGTCGGAGTTGACCAGACCACGCCGGTGCTTCCATCAGGAAGGATCGCCGCGCCTTTGCCCGGAACGGTGTTGGTCATCTCGGTCCAGTCGATCCAGTCGATCACCTGACTGAATTTTCCTGACCCCCCGGCAGGATTGCCGTAAATGGCTTCGGCAGGGGGTGCCGGAATCGTTGCCGTGCCCAGTGCGGCAGCAATCAGAGCCGCTGCTGAGACGGCGGCACCACTCTTCAGCCTCTGACGAGACCGGTGTGATGGTTGACGTGATGACGTCAGTTTCCTCCGACGTGAGCGGACGAAAAGTCGGCGAAGCATGAAGCGCTACCTCAGTCTTAGGGGTATGGGCCTTGACACGGTAGCATCAAGGAATTCTATGGAGAGCCCGGCCACGACCCCTGCAACTCAACAGCAATCAATATTACGGTTGAGTGTCGACAATGAATTACATCGTCGGTCGGAAAGTAATGCATTGGTGTTCTTTCGGATCAGTAATGCGTGCACGGCCGCGGTGTGAAGAGCTCCGCTCAGGCACGTCCCCACTGACGTGATGCCGTGAAGAACCGTTGAGGCGCTGGGATGAAGGGCTGCGCCGTCGAACGGGACTGCTTAGGATAGGTCAGGCTCAGTTACCACTCGGTGCAGAAGGATGAGGTCATGTCACAGCCATGGGAGATCTACGACGCGCTTCTTGACGGACTGCCCGGAGACGTCGTCGTACGGGCGTCAGGTCAGGGTCCGCGTTGGACCCGTGTCCTCAACTCCGCCGGAGGTGTCGGCACGGCCTGGACCATGGATGTGCGCAGCCGCCCGGCCCTCAACGACGGGCCGCTCGAGGGACGGCCACTGCGCGATGTCGGCGCCCTGGCGAAGTCCTGGAACCTGGCTGAGGCCAGCATCGGCCAGGCCGCCATCAACTCCTGGTACTCGCGTGAGCAGACGGCTGCGGACAACGGATTCGAACCCACCGGGGAGGGACTGACCTGGCGCCAGGTCTTCGACCCCTACCAGGAGATGATCGTCGGCAAGAGGGTCGCGGTCATCGGGCACTTCCCCTTCGCCGAGGCCGCCCTGGCCGGCGCCGGTGAGTACATCTGCCTCGAGCGCAACCTTCAGCCCGGTGACTGGCCGGACAGCGCCTGCGAGTACGTCCTGCCCGAGTGCGACCTCGTCTTCATCTCCTCATCGAGCTTCGTCAACAAGACCGCGCCGCGTCTCATCGAGCTCTCCCGCCAGGCGCACACAGTCCTGGTGGGGCCGTCGACGCCGCTCAACCCGGTGCTCCTCGACTACGGCGTGGACACCATCACCGGTTTCGTGGCGGCGAGGTCCCTGAGCGACCCCGCCTCCCTGGCCGAGATGGTCCCGGCCGGAGACATCGGCCCCGGCTTCCGCGTCCACCGCCACCGGGCCTGATCGGCCGGCCCCTGCCACGGAGACCTGCCGGTTCAGACCGTTCGCGCCCCAGTGGCAGGGAATGACGACTGGAACAACGACGGCGCCGCGCTGGTTCATGTCCAGCGCGGCGCCGTCGTGAATTCAGAGGGGGCGGTCAGGCCTGAGCGTCCTCGGGGCTGATGCCGTAGCCGGCCTCATCCTCG
>CAJZFF010000422.1 GCA_915069725.1 uncultured Actinomyces sp. | reverse complement strand
CAGGACGTCGGCCAGGAGTGGTGGGACGAGCGTCGTCTTACCGGTGCCGGGCGGGGCGGTGAGGACCAGGCAGGGGGCGACGTCGTCAGAACCGGAAGGGGCGGGGCGAAGGCGCTCGCGCAGCTCGGGCAGAACCTCGACCACCGGCAGGTCCGGGGGCGAGGAGAGCAGTGCCCCGATGGGGTCGGTCTGCGGAGGCTGCGTGCGGCCCTGCGGCCTGGTGCGAGTCATGACCCGATTGTGCCCGGTGAGGGAGTGGACGGGGCCGACGTCGGACCGGGGCGGGAGCTGAGCAGCAGGTGGCCTCCGGGCAGTGGAGGACCGGAGGCGCAGTGGGTGGATAGGGGTGAGGGGAGACGCGCAGGAGCCGGCGGCTACCGGATGCTCATGAGGATGTCTCGGGCCTGCAGGGCGTCGGCGAGCTTCTCGGCGTACGCGGCGTGGGTCTTGACGGCCTTGCGTATGCCGAGGGCGCCGCCGATGATGGCCGATCCCGTCGAGGACAGGTAGCGCACCAGGGTCTCGCCGTGCGGGCCGGTCCCGAACTGAAGGTTCTGCGAAAGGTAGAAGCTGCTACCCATGAGGGCGCCGAAGGCGATGGACATGCCCTTCTTGCCGCGGGTGATCTGGAGGGTGTCGGCGGAGAAGGGCGCGACGGTCCAGCCCTCCTGAGTGAAGAACTCGGTAACGATTGATCGAACTTGATCGATTGGTGCATTAATGGTGTACGTGCGCTCAGCCATGGCGGGATGCTAAGCGACATTTCATTGTTCTTGCACATCGCGTGCAATAACGTTTGCGTGAAGGTTGTGCGCTGCTGGCCTGCGCGCGCCCGGTGTGCCGCCTGGCAGTCCGCACGCACGTGCTCGGTGCGCCGGCCTGGCCCGCACGCAGATCGACGAAATCTTCAAAATCGACCCGGAGCCGCGTCGATTCTGAAGATTTTGTTGGTGAGTGCATGTAGGGCGGGCGTCAGGGGTCTGGACCCTTCGAGTGAAGCGCCCTTGACGCGGCGGACCATGTCAAGCACACTAGACATGTCAAGCAAACATGACACCCTCTTTCGGGGGTAAGTGGCTATTCAAGGGATGATCGCCATGCTCTCCGCCGTCTCCGCTCCTTCTGTCCTGGCCGCCACGTCGTCGACCTCCTCCGCTGGCACCTTCCTTGCCGGGGTGGTCGGTGGCATCGTCGCCGGGATCGTCCTCTACCTGCTCGTCTACCGGTACTCGGCTCGCCATCTGTCTGAGGTCCGTGTCGAGGAGGTGCCCGAGCTCCTCAAGAAGCTCAGACAGCAGCAAACCAGTTTCGTCTGCGCCCTCCCCACCGGCATCATGGTGGGCTTCGTGTTCCCGGCGACCAGTCATCTCTCCACCGGACCACTTCTGCTGGTCGTTCACCTCATGGGCGCCGCCATGATCGGTGTCTCCATCGTTGGTGTCGCGTGGCTGTCCCCGAGACTTCGTGCCGTCCGGAACACGGCTGCGGCATGAGCCGGTTGTCTCGCCGCGCCCCGGGCGGTGAAGACCATGGATAACGACGTGCGCAGCCTGCGCGAGGCTCGCGGTCTTACCCAGGCCCAGCTCGGAGTCGCCCTGGGTGTCTCCAGACAGAGCATCAACTCCATTGAGAAGGGTAAGTACGACCCCTCCCTTCCCTTGGCCATCGCCATCGCCCGTTACTTCGAGACCACTGTTGAGGAGATCTTCCATGTCTGAATCAGATCCCACACCGCCCACGCCCACTCCTTCCTCCGCTCCAGCGGCCGGTTCGTCCTCCCCGGGGGCGACGTCGAGTGCTCGGGCAAGCCAGAAGGCTACCAAGCGGCGGCGGTCCACCATCGGGGGCATGGCCTGCGTTGTCGCCGTCGTGATCCTTCTGTGGGTGGCGGCGTTGACGATCCCGATGTCCAACGGCTTTCTCTATGGTGGCGCTAGTGGGGCGTCAGTCGTGATGCTCGTGTACATCGCCCTGATCGTCGCCAAGAGGCGCGGATACGAGACCTTCGTCGTCCGTGAGCTTGAGAAGCGGGGGGGACGAGCGGGACAGGGCCGCCTCGCAGCGGGCCTGGGCACTCACTGGCGTCGTCGGGTTCTTCGGCAATGTTGTCGTTGGCGCCGTCGGTGCCTTCGGGGGGTCGATGAAACTGGCCCTGGTGGTCGTCCTGTGGCTCCAGCTGGTCAGTTTCATCGGAGGGAACATCTACTTCAACCGCACGATGTAGATCGTGGAGGTGTGCCCGAGCCTGCCGCCCGCTCGGTGTACCGCCTGGCCCGCACGCAGATCGACGAAATCTTCATAATCGACCCGGAGCCGCGTCGATTTTGAAGTTTTGGTTGGTGAGCGTGGGGTGGGCGCCGGCGGCGACCATCGGCGTCTTCGCGTAGACTTCGCTCCACCCTGACCGGCGCCCCGCGCCGGCCATCGTTCCCTGTCCCACCGCCCGCCCCGGGCGCACCCGAGGAGAATCCATGGTCCAGCAGTCCGCCCCACCAGGAATCTGGGACGAGGACCCCGACGGCGCCTCCATCCTCCTGGCCACGGGCCGCGCCCGCCACGACCTCCTCGTCATCGCCGAGCCCGCCTTCCTGCGCGACCTCGACCAGGCCTGGGGGCGCCCCTCGGCCCGAGTGCGCCTGTCCTTCCTGCCCGGTGTCCAGGCTCCAGGCGCTCCCGGCCAGGAGGACGCTCTCATGTCCTACGAGCGCGGTGGTCTCGGTGTTCTCGTCGCCCGCGGTCGCACCAGCATGTACGAGGGCGAGGCGG
>CAJZFF010000421.1 GCA_915069725.1 uncultured Actinomyces sp. | reverse complement strand
GAGACGGCGCGGGGCTGGTCGTGGTTGTCCCAGTAGGCGGAGTTCCATCCCTTCTCCGCGCTCACGGCACCGGTGGGGGTCGTGTCGGGAGCGAGGGCGGCCTGCCAGTGGGCCAGGTTCTGCTTGAGGGTGACGAGCTCGAGGGGCTGGGGGTCGAACTTGCCTCCGGGCCCGTCGGTGAGGCAGACGTGCTCGAACTGGAAGACCATGTCGAGCTCACCTCGGGCAGGGTCGGTGTAGAGGGCGGCCTCGGCGCTCGTGGCCCCGGGCATCTCCCCGACGGTGATGACGTGGCCGGGCCGCGGCGCGAGGACCTGCTGGTTCATCTCGTGCAGGAACTCATGGATACGGGGGCCGTTGGCGACGGCGGCGAAGGCGTTGCCGTAGAGGTCGCCCTCGCCCTGGGGCGCGTCAGTGAGCGGGTAGGTCTTGGAGATGAGGTTAATGACGTCCATGCGGAAGCCGTCGACGCCGCGGTCCAGCCACCAGGTCATCATCTCGTAGATGGCGCGGCGCACCTGCGGGTTCTCCCAGTTAAGGTCGGGCTGCTTGGGTGAGAAGAGGTGCAGGTAGAACTCCTGGCTCTCCTCATCCCAGGCCCAGGCCGACCCGGAGAAGGCCGATCCCCAGTTGGTGGGCTCGGTGCCAGGCTGCCCGGGGGCGAGCCCGTCGATCTGTCGGGCGGGCCGCCAGACGTACCAGTCCCGTTTGGGGTCCTGCTTCGAGGATCGGCTGGCGGTGAACCAGGGGTGCTCGTCGCTGGTGTGGTTGACGACGAGGTCCATGACCAGGCGCATGCCGCGGCAGTGCAGTCCCTCAATGAGGGCGTCGAGTTCGGCCAGGGAACCGAAGAGGGGGTCGATGTCCTGGTAGTCGGAGATGTCGTAGCCGTTGTCGTCCTGCGGGGAGCGGTAGACGGGGCTGAGCCACACGACGTCGACCCCGAGCTCGTCGAGGTGGTCCAGGCGGCTGGTCAGGCCGGGGATGTCGCCGATCCCGTCGCCGTCGGAGTCGGCGAAGGAGCGGGGGTAGACCTGGTAGACGACGGCGCGGCGCCACCAGTCCGGGTCATCGCCGACGTGGTGGGCAGAGACGACGAGGGGCGCGGGAGAGGTCACGGGCGACTTCCTTCCTACCGGACAGGGGATACGAGGAAAGCGGGGCGAGCCGGATACGTGAGGGGCTACCCCTGCTCCGCCGCCAGGGCTGACGGGGTCTTGCGGGCCGGTACCGATTGTGTCAGAAGCCGCCCGGGAGGAGGCCCGATTAAGATGAGTTCTCGCGCCTCACTCGGGGCGCCGCCTCTCCCACCGCTCCCCGTGACGACTCCTGCTGTGAAAGGCCAACCGTTGGTTTCTCCTCTCCGCGATGCCCCTGACACTCCGCGCCCAGCCGCCGCCCGCCCTGAGGCGGTCATTGCCGGGACCTCGTCGGAGGAGTCCCGCTACCGGTTCACGGTGCTCACCTCTCGGCTCATCCGCATGGAGCACTCCCCCACGGGCGTCTTCACTGACGCCGCCACCCAGCTGGTCGTCAACCGCGACCTGGGTGAGACGCCGTCGTTCCGGGTGGTGCACGGCCAGGACCGCGTGGAGATCATCACCGAGCACCTGCACCTGACCCATGTCCCCTCGCTGGGCTTCTCCCCGTCCGGGCTCAGCGTCAGGCTGCGCTCGACGGCGCTCCACGCCCACGGCGGCACCTGGCACCACGGCGACGTGTGGGACCCGGCCGAGACCTTCCCGACGAACCTGGGCGGCACCACCCGCACCCTTGATGAGGCCGACGGCGCCGTCGCCCTCGGTCCGGGCCTGCTGAGCCTCAACGGCATCACCGCCCTGGACGACTCGGCCTCGCTGCTGCTCACCCAGGACGAGTGGGTCCAGCCCCGCGAGCCCGGCAACCGCCTGGCCGACGGGGCGCAGGACCTCTACGTCTTCGGCTACGGCCAGGACTACCAGGAGGCGCTGCGGGACTTCTTCCGCCTCACCGGGCCCAGCCCCCTCATCCCGCGGGCGCTGCTGGGCAACTGGTGGAGCCGCTACCACCCCTACAGCGACCAGGAGTACCTGGCGCTCATGGACCGCTTCGCCGCCGAGGAACTGCCCTTCTCCGTGGCCGTCATCGACATGGACTGGCACGTCACCGACATCGACCCGGCGATCGGCACGGGTTGGACCGGCTACACCTGGAACCGGGAGCTGTTCCCGGACCCGGCGGCCTTCCTGGCCGGCCTGCACGAGCGGGGCATGCTCACCACGCTCAACGTGCACCCGGCCCAGGGGGTGCGCCGCCACGAGGAGGCCTATGAGGAGGTCTGCGCCGACCTGGGCCTGGATGCGAGCACCGGCGAGGACGTGCCCTTCAACATCGCCGACCGGGACTTCGTGGGCTCCTACCTCTCGCGCCTCCACCATCCCCTGGAGGATGAGGGCGTGGACTTCTGGTGGCTGGACTGGCAGCAGGGCGGCTCCACGACGGTTCCCGGCCTGGATCCGCTGTGGATGCTCAACCACGTCCACTACCTCGACTCGGGCCGCGAGCGCCCGGCGGCCGACGGCGGTGTGGAGCGTCGCCGCCCGGTGACCTTCTCTCGCTTCGCTGACGCCTCGAGCCACCGCACCCCGGTGGGCTTCTCCGGGGACACGATCATCAGCTGGGACTCCCTGCGCTTTCAGCCCCGGTTCACGGCCACGGCCGCCAACATCGGCTACTTCTGGTGGTCCAACGACATCGGCGGGCACATGCTGGGCCACAGCGATGACGAG